>NZ_JBHVEE010000020.1:0-59125 GCF_042802415.1 Streptomyces sp. NPDC057486
CGGGGATTCCTTCCGCGCAGGCCCGCTTCTCTCTGTCGGGTCAGGTCACTCGGCGGGGGCCAGGATCACCCAGTCCGCGGCGGGCGCCGACCGGGTGTCGTCGGCGTACACGGCGGTCACCCGGTAGAAGTGGGTGGTGCCGGTCGGAGCGGTGGTGTCCGTGTACGACACGTCCGTGACGGGGCCGGCGGTCAGCTTCTCGTACGCGCCCGTGGCCGGGTCCCACCGTTCGACCAGGTAGCCCGTCGCGTCGGCGACCGTGTTCCAGGACAGGTCCACCGAGGTGCCGGCGGTGCCCCGGGTCGCGGTGAGCGTGAGCGGGGAGCCCGCCGGGGTCTCGACGGACGGGGTCAGGTCCAGCTCGGTGACGACGGCGATCTCGGCGCTGTGCGTCATCCGGAAGCTGGAGTTGCCGGAGGTGTCCTCGACGTCGATGAAGTAGCACCGCTCCTCACCGTCGGGCAGCCGCTCGTCGGTGTAGGACGTGGTGGCCGCGTCGAGGTACTCGGACGAGGTGCCGTAGCAGACCCGCTCGTCCTCGCCGTCGATCAGCTCTCCGCGGTACACCACGTACCGCTTGAGATCGGGCTCGGTGTTGGCGTTCCAGTGCAGCTCGATGCCGTACTCGGTGGCCTCGGCGGTGAGCCCGGTGACCGGCGCGGGCGGGGTCACGTCCCTGGCGAGCGTGGTGACCTCGACCGTGGCCGAAGGGACCGACTCCCTGCCCGAGTTGTCGTAGGCCTTGATCACGTAGTGGTAGGTGAGGCCGTCGGCCGGGGAGGTGTCGGTGCAGGTGTACTGGAGCCGCCCGTCGCCGAGCGTCTTCCAGGTGGTGCTGCAGCGGATCGGCGTGGCCGAGGTGTCCACGGGGAGCGTCTCGGAACGGTAGACGTGGAAGTCGTACACATCGCCGTCGACGGAGTGATCGGTGGTCCAGGTGAAGGTCGCACTGCTGATCCCCGGCGTCGCGACGATGTCCCGCGGCGCCGCGACCGGACGGTAGGCCGCGACGGCGGGGCCGTACGCGGAGGCGCGCCCGGCGCCGTCCACGGCGGCCACCTGGTAGGTCCACTTCTCGGAGCGCTTCACCGTGGTGTCGGTGAAGGCCGTGGCGGTGACGGAACGGACCGACACGTGACCGTGCCGGTCGTCGCGCTTCAGGTTGTAGCGGACCGCGCCCGGGACCGGCTTCCAGGTCAGCGCGATCCCGGTGTCGATGCCCTTCGCAGCGAAGTCCGCCGGGGGGATGACGGCGATGGTGGTCAGCGGTATGTCCGTACTGCCCGTGGAGACGTTCCCGGCCTTGTCATAGGCGCGGACCTCGAAGTAGTACGTCTTCCCGCCCTCGGGCGGGACCCCCGCGTACGAGGTTGCGGTGGTCGTCTTCACGAGGGCGAAGGTGCTGGACCCCTTGAGCCGGCGGTAGACGCGGTAGCCGGCGAGGTCCATCTCCTTGTTCGCGGACCAGGTCACCTTGGCGTTCGCCGTGGCGTTGTCGAGAACCGCCTTCACGCCGACCGGGCTGAGCGGCTTGACCTTGTCGACGGTGGCCGACGTCCTCGGTGCGTAACCGAACTTGACGTCGGCCGAGCCCGTCCAGTTGACGAAGTCGATGCGCAGGGAGTGCTTCCCGGCAGGGACGGTGACGTTGACCGTCTTCTTCTGGGTGGTGGAGACGTTCTTCCAGATGTCGACCTTGCGCGCCCCGTCGACGTAGACGCGAATGCCGTCACGGGTCGCCACGGTGAACGCGAAGGGGCCGCCGGAGCCGAAGTCCCGGGTCATCGACCAGCGGACACCGAAGTTGTCCTTCGGCAGGCCGGAGGCGGGGGCGCCGGTGCCCCAGTTCTGGTCGATGACCGAGTCGCAGTCGGTCTTCTTCGGCGTACCGGAGAACGACGTGTTCGCGAAGAACTGCCGCTTGAAGACCGGCGAGGCGCAACTGGTCGCCGCAGCAGCGGGCGTGGCACTCACGGCGGTGAGCAGACTGCAGGAGGTCGCGGCGACCGACAGCGCGGCGAGGGAGCGGAGCCGCCCGCGGGACATGGTGCTCAACTGTGCGTTGCCCTTTCAGGCCGAGTGGCAGGGGGATCCGCTGCCGGGCGCAGGAAGGGGCCCGCCGTACTGTGCGGCGGACCCCTCCTCGTGGCCCCGGGAGCGGGGCGGGGAACTACTTCGAGAAGCCGTAGTCCATGAGCTTCTTCGCGTCCGCCGTCCGGGTCGTCTCGGAGGTGGACGCCAGGACGGTGCCGATGACCGTCTTGCCGTCACGGGTCGCGGCGAACACCAGGCAGTACCCGGCCGTCGGACCGGAACCGGTCTTCACACCGATCGCACCGGTGTAGCTGCCGAGCAGCTTGTTGGTGTTGGTCCACGACATGTAGCGGTAGCCACCGTTGCTCGTGGTGACCTTCTGCGTGGTCGACTTGGTCTTCACGACCGCGCGGAACGTGGAGTTCTTCATCGCACTGCTGGCGATCTTCGTCAGGTCGCGCGGCGTCGAGTAGTTCGAGCCATTGCTTATGCCGTCGAACGAGTCGAAGTGGGTGTTCGTCAGACCGAGGGACTTGGCGGAGGCGTTCATCTTCCCGATGAACGACTTCACACGGGCCGCGCGGGTGGTGCCGGTGCCGAACTTGTCGGCGAGCGCGTACGCGGCGTCGCAGCCGGACGGCAGCATCAGACCGTAGAGGAGCTGGCGGACGGTGACCTTGTCCCCGACGATCAGGCGTGCCGACGAGGCGCCCTTGGCGACGATGTAGTCGCTGTACGCCTTCTGGATCGTGACCTTGGAATCCAGGTTGAGGTTCGCCTGAGCCAGTACCACCTTGGCCGTCATGATCTTGGTGGTCGAGCCGGTGGCGCGACGGGTGTCCGCAGCCTTCGAGTAGAGGGTCTTCGCGGTTCCGTTGTTCATCACGTAGCCGCCCTTGGCGGCGATCGTGGGGACGGGCAGCGTGGCAGCCTGCGCCCCGGAGGCGAAGACGCTGCCCGCGATGACGGCACCCGCGGTGAGGGCCACGGTGGCAGTGGCGGAAACGCGGTTTATGCCCTTAATGCCGATTTTCAACTTGAACGCTCCAAATGCCCCTGGAATGCGGCCGCATGACGGTGCCGCTCGGTGGTGAGACTCACGAGGTGCGTGAATGGATGTGCCGAATCCCGCGGTAATTTCCGGGGTTTTACCGTCCAGATTCCGGACGGTGCCACGCATGCGTGCATGTTGTATCTATGCTGTGTGCATGCCTGCCGCACCCCCTGCCGTGACACACCCGCCCGCCAAGCAGCCGCCCGCCGCCGAACGCGTCTACACCCACATCAAGCAGGCGGTCCTCGACCGCCGTTACGAGGGGGGCACGCTCCTCACCGAGGGCGACCTCGCGGAGGCCGTCGGCGTCTCCCGTACACCCGTGCGCGAGGCGCTGCTGCGGCTGGAGGTCGAAGGGCTGATCAAGCTCTATCCGAAGAAGGGGGCCCTGGTGCTCGCCGTCTCCGCGCAGGAGATCGCGGACGTGGTGGAGACCCGGCTGCTCGTGGAGGAGTTCGCCGCCCGCAAGGCAGTGCCCGCCTCGGCGAAGCTGATCGCCCGCCTGGAGGAACTGCTCGACGAGCAGCGGCGGCAGGTGGCGGCCGGGGATCTGGCCGCCGTGTCGGTCGCGGACCGCTGCTTCCACGCCGAGATCGTCCGCAACGCGGGCAACGAGATCCTGTCGCGCCTCTACGACCAGCTGCGCGACCGGCAGTTGCGGATGGGCGTCGCCGTGATGGAGGCGCATCCCGGCAGGATCGCCGCCAACATCACCGAGCACACCGAACTGCTGGAGGCCATCAGGGCCGGGGACGCGGACGGTGCCGCGCAGGTCGTACGACGCCATGTCAGCCGGGTCAAGGTGCTGGTCCGGGGTGAGGACCGGTGAGTTCCGCCGCCGCTCCCACCCTGTCCCTGCCCGGTGACCCGCCCGGCGGCCGACGGGCCGCCTGGGTCTGGGGCATCGGCGTCGCCGTCTACTTCGTCGCCATCATCTTCCGTACGAGCCTCGGGGTCGCCGGTCTCGACGCCGCCGACCGGTTCGACGTCAACGCCTCCGCGCTGTCGACGTTCTCCATCCTTCAGCTGCTCGTCTACGCGGGCATGCAGATACCTGTCGGCCTGATGGTCGACCGGCTCGGCACCAAGAAGGTCCTCACCCTCGGGGCCGTCCTGTTCACCGTCGGGCAGCTCGGTTTCGCGCTCTCCCCGTCGTACGGCATGGCGCTGGCCTCCCGGGCCCTGCTCGGCTGCGGCGACGCCATGACGTTCATCAGCGTGCTGCGGCTCGGCGCCCGCTGGTTCCCGGCCCGGCGCGGACCGCTGATCGGCCAGATCGCCGCGCTCTTCGGCATGGCGGGCAACCTCGTCTCCACACTCTTCATCGCCCGCGCCCTGCACGGGTTCGGCTGGACCGCCACGTTCGCGGGCAGCGCGGCCGCCGGGGGCGTGGTCCTCGTCCTGCTCCTCCTCTTCCTGAAGGACCACCCCGAAGGGCACGAGCCGCCGCCCGTCGAACACGCGGGCGCCGCCTACGTACGCAAGCAGATCGCCGCCTCGTGGAGGGAGCCCGGCACCCGGCTCGGGATGTGGGTGCACTTCACCACGCAGTTCCCGGCGATGGTGTTCCTGCTGCTGTGGGGGATGCCGTTCCTGGTGGAGGCACAGGGGCTGAGCCGGTCCACCGCCGGGGAGCTGCTCACCCTGGTGGTGCTCTCCAACATGGCCGTCGGCCTCGTCTACGGACAGGTCATCGCCCGCCACCACGCCGCGCGCGCCCCACTCGCCCTCGGCACGGTCGCGGTGACGGCCGTCGCGTGGGCGTCGACGATCCTGTACCCGGGCGACCATGCGCCGATGTGGCTGCTGATCACGCTCTGCGCGGTGCTCGGCGCCTGCGGACCCGCTTCGATGATCGGCTTCGACTTCGCACGCCCGGCCAACCCGCCGCAGCGCCAGGGCACCGCATCGGGGATCGTCAACATGGGTGGCTTCATCGCCTCGATGACGACATTGTTCGCCGTCGGTGTGCTGCTCGACGCGACGGGGGACAACTACCGCATCGCGTTCGCCTCGGTCTTCGTCCTGGAGGCGCTCGGGGTCGTACAGATCCTGCGGTTGCATGCCCGCGCCACGCTTCGCGAGCGGAACCACCATGTGGTCAGCCGCGTGGAGGCCGTGCACGTGCCCGCGTGACACCTGCCGCGGCCGGCCCGGCGGCGCGCCCGTCTCTTCATCCCACGAGGACGGGCGCCGCCGACCGTGCCGTTACGGCGTGACGGCGAAGTTCTGCAGGATCGCCGTCGCCAGCTCCTGGTCGCCCTCGACCTTGATCCGGTCCTCGACCGCCGTCGCCCGGACCCGCCCACAGGCCAGCCGGACGTACGTCTCCCAGTCCATCGCCAGCGTCACCGCGGGCCCCAGCGACGGCGAACCGTCCACCGAACCACGGCCGTCCGCGTCGACCCTGACCGTGCGCAGGAACTCCATCGGTCCGTGCACATCGAGCACGATCGCCGAATTCGGCGGTGCGCCCGCGTCCTTGGCGACCACCTTCGGCAGCGCGTCGAGGAGCGTGTCCCGGGTGATGGTGGCGCCGGGGGAGTCGAGATTGCCGGGCCTGCCCAGCGCCGTACGCAGATCCTGCTCGTGCACCCAGACGTCGACGGCCCGCATCCGCAGTGCCAGTTCGAGGGTCTGCTCGGCGCCGAGCGGCGCGCGGGTCATGGTCTCCGGGGCACGCGACTCGTTCCGCAGCTGACGCGAGCGGCGGATGATCGTGTACTCCAGCTCGGAGGTCATCTCGGGTGCGGTGTGGTGGCGCCGCACATCGACCTGCATCTCCATGTAGCGGGTGAAGTCGTTCTGTACGTGGTAGAGATCGCGCGGCAGCGTGTGGATCGGCCGCGGATCGCCGAGCTGCTCGCACTCCATGCCGATGATGTGCGAGACGATGTCGCGCACCGACCAACCGGGGCACGGTGTACGGCGATTCCACTCCCCCTCGGCGAGCGGCGTCACCAGCTCGGCTATCGACTCGATGGAGTGGGTCCAGGCATCGGCGTAGGTCTGGAGGCTGGGATGGACGGTCACGGGACCCCTCGTGCGGTTCTGCGGTGCATGGGCTGGACTGCTGGCGCGGTCGGCGGGCGGCGGCTGCGGGCTGCGTGGGAGGTTCGATCGCTAAGTTACGCTGCGAGCAGGCACCCCGGCAGTGCTTTCGTGTGACGATCGTAGGCCCGTGTTGACGACTCGAATGCCAGGACGGTGGTAGTGTGCGCGCCTCCCTCATCCAGATCGCAGTAGACCCGGACGAATCCGTCAATTCCCGCAGGGACCGAGCCGCTTCCCTGGTCGCGGGTCAGCGCGGTGCCGATCTGGTGGTCCTTCCCGAGCTCTGGCCGGTCGGCGCGTTCGCGTACACCGCCTTCGCCGACGAGGCGGAACCGCTCCAGGGGCCCACCCATGACCTGATGGCGAAGGCCGCGGCCGACGCCGGGGTCTGGCTGCACGCGGGCTCCTTCGTGGAGCGCGCCGACGACGGCACGCTCTACAACACCTCGCTGGTCTTCACGCCCGAGGGCGAGCGCGCTGCCGCGTACCGCAAGATTCACCGCTTCGGCTTCGACAAGGGCGAGGCGGTGATGATGGGCGCCGGCGAGGACCTGGTCACGGTCGCCCTGCCGCAGACCACGCTCGGCCTCGCCACCTGCTACGACCTGCGCTTCCCCGAACTGTTCCGCGGCCTTGTCGACGCCGGTGCGCAGACGCTCGTCGTCCCGGCGGGGTGGCCGGAGCGGCGCCGCGCCCACTGGACGCTGCTCGCCCAGGCGCGTGCCGTGGAGAACCAGGCGTATGTCCTGGCCGTCGGCACCGCCGGCACCCATGCCGGGGTCCAGCAGGCCGGGCACAGCATCGCCGTCGACCCGTGGGGCGAGGTGCTCGCCGAGGCGGGCGCGGACGAGGAGGTGCTCACCGTGGAGTTCGACCCGGCGAAGGTCGTCGCCACCCGCGAGCAGTTCCCGGCACTCAAGGACCGGCGGCTCGGTCTCGCCCCGCCGCCGAGCGGCGGCTGACGCATCGGTCGGACCGACTTCGCGCCACCGCCGGGCGTCCGCCGGCGTATCCGTCGAACCGGGCCTCGCCCCACCTTCGGGCGCGGTCCGGTTTCACGTGAAACGTCCCGGTCAGTCGTCGTGCTCCTTGTCCGCGAGCACGATGACGCACACCGAGACGGCGATGAGCAGTGCCGCGTCGGCGTCCTCCCGTACGACATCGATGCCGTACGTGTCCCGTACGGTCAGCCAACGCCGTGAGATCTGGGCCAGGAGTTCGCCGTCGTAGTCGATGGCGAACTCGCGGTCCAGGATCTTGCCGCTGACATCGAGCTCGGTGCCGTCGACCAGCGTCACCCGGTAATGGTTGCGCAGCAGCGAGAGCCGCTTCCGCTTGACCCTGGCGAGCTGCTCGCCGTCGCGCTCGATGAGCATCGTGTCGCGCAGGCTGAGCAGCTTCTGCCGGATCTCTACCAGGGTCCGGCCCTGCGCGTCCTTCAACTCGAAGGTGTCGCGCACCCGCATCGCCTTGCCGTCGACGAGGAAGATCTTGCGCCCGTCCGCATCCTCGATCCAGTAGTCGTCGCCGACGGCGAACAGTCGCTCACGCACCAGGAATCTCATGACTCACAGATTCCCCCACGACCCTCCGGAATGCGGACGCACCACGGTGATGTTGACTGTTCACATGGCAACACGTGCGCGCGTCAGGGCCCCCGAGCTGGTCGGCAAGGGCGGCTGGCTCAATACCGGCGATCAGCAGTACACCCTCGCTGACCTGCGAGGGCGCATCGTCATTCTGGATTTTTGGACGTTCTGCTGTGTGAACTGTCTGCATGTCCTCGATGAGCTGCGCGAGCTGGAGGAGAAGCACCGCGACACCGTGGTGATCATCGGCGTGCACTCGCCGAAGTTCGTCCACGAGGCCGAGCACCAGGCCGTCGTCGACGCCGTCGAGCGGTACGAGGTCCACCACCCCGTCCTCGACGACCCCGAACTCGCCACCTGGAAGCAGTACGCCGTACGGGCCTGGCCGACGCTCGTCGTCATCGATCCCGAGGGCTATGTCGTCGCCCAGCACGCCGGCGAGGGCCATGCGCACGCCATCGAGAAGCTCGTCGAGGAGCTGGAGGCCGAGCACGCCGCGAAGGGCACGCTGCGCCGCGGCGACGGCCCGTACGTGGCGCCCGAGCCCGTCGCCACGCATCTGCGCTTCCCCGGCAAGGCCCTGCTGCTGGCCGACGGCGGCTTCCTGGTCTCCGACACCACCCGGCACCGCCTCGTCGAGCTCGACCCCGACGGTGAAACGGTGCGCCGCCACTTCGGCACCGGGGACCGCGGGTTCGCGGACGGCGGGCCCGACGAGGTCCGGTTCAGCGAGCCGCAGGGGCTGGCCGTGCTGCCCGACGGCCGGATCGCGGTCGCCGACACCGTCAACCACTCCCTCCGCGCCCTCGACCTCACGACCGGGGTGACGACGACCCTCGCCGGTACCGGCCGCCAGTGGTGGCAGGGCTCCCCGACGTCCGGCCCGGCCCACGAGGTCGCCCTCTCCTCCCCGTGGGACGTCGCCTGGTTCGCGGACCGGCTGTGGATCGCCATGGCGGGCGTGCACCAGCTGTGGTCGTACGACCCCGGGTCCGGAACGGTGCAGGTCGCCGCGGGCACGACCAACGAAGGACTGGTCGACGGTCCGGCCGACGAGGCCTGGTTCGCCCAGCCGTCCGGACTTGCCGCCTCGGCCGACGGCGACCGGCTCTGGGTCGCCGACTCGGAGACGTCCGCGCTGCGGTACGTGGACCGGGACGGGACCGTGCACACCGCCGTCGGCACCGGACTCTTCGACTTCGGCCATCGCGACGGCGCCGCCGGCCAGGCGCTCTTCCAGCACCCGCTGGGCGTCACCGCGCTGCCGGACGGGTCCGTCGCCATCAGCGACACGTACAACCATGCCCTGCGCCGTTACGACCCCGCCCGTGGCGAGGTCACCACGCTGGCCACGGATCTGCGCGAGCCGAGTGACGCGGTGCTGGTCGACGGCGATCTCGTCGTCGTCGAATCCGCCCGGCACCGGCTGACCCGGCTGCGGCTGCCCGAGGAAGCCGTGCGCGTCGCCGACCAGGCGCACCGCACCCAGCGCGCGGCCACCGAGATCTCCCCCGGCACGCTCCGGCTCGACGTGGTCTTCCAGGCGCCCGCCGGGCAGAAGCTGGACACCCGGTACGGTCCCTCGACCCGGCTGCTGGTCTCGTCGACCCCGCCCGAGCTGCTGGCGGAGGGTGCGGGGCCCGGCACCGATCTCTTCCGCGACCTGGTCCTGGCCGACGGCGTCACCGAAGGTGTCCTGCATGTGTCCGCCATGGCCGCGTCCTGCGACGACGACCCGGAGAACGAGTACCCGGCCTGCCACGTCCACCAGCAGGACTGGGGCGTCCCCGTCCGCGTGAGTGCGCAGGGAACGCCGCGGCTGCCGCTGGTGCTCGCGGGAATGGACGAGCAGGCCTGACGGGCTGACGGGCTCAGAAGTCGTCCGCGCCGTTGCGCAGCTCGTACGTCCAGTAGCCGGTCGCCGACTTCGCCGGGTCGACGGCGATGCCCTCGCTGCCGGGCGCCTTCACGGCGGCCGTGCCGCCGCCTCCCGTGAGCGTGACGGAGAACGCGGTCACGGGCTCGTTGTCCTCGTCGACGCCGCCGTCCGACAGCTTCACCAGCGCATAGGCGGGGGCGCCGGAGGTGAGCACGACGGGCGCGGCCGGCTTGCTCTTGGCGACCGCCGGCACGTTCTCCTTGTGGCTCTCCAGGAACTGGATCTCCGGGAAGCCGTTCAGCCGGCAGCTGTGACCCGAGGTGTTCTTCGCGGTCAGGACGATGTGTGTGTAGGGCGGGCCGCCCTGGTAGGCGGCGCTGATGGTCACGTCCTTGGTGGTGCACGTGGCGGCGGACGAGGAGGACGTGCCGGTGGATCCCTTCGCGGCACTTCCCTTCGCGCTGCCGGTTCCCTTCGCGGCGGCGTCCTTCACGGCACCACTGGTCCTCGCGGTGCCGGTGGACTGCGAGGACCCCGCCGATTCCGCGGCCGGTGCGGAGTTGTCCGCCGGGCCGGCGGACTTCGTGCCGGTGTCCTCCCCGCCGCAGGCGGTGAGTGCCAGGGCGAGCACGGCGGTGGCGGCGGCGCCGAGGACCGTGGTGCGGCTGCGGAACGTACGCATGGAGATTCCCCCGAATACGACAGTGATGCGAAGGCCGGGATTCCTGCGGCGAACCGCCCCTGACCTGCTGACATCCCTCAGTCTTCCGCCTGGCGCTCACGTTCCGCTGCCGCGCCGCTAACGTCCCGCTGACGTCCGCGCCCTGCCCCGGCGCGGGGTGCGCCGCCCGCCTCGGGAACGCGCTGCCGTGCCCTGCGACGCGCGTTCACCCGTCGTCGCTGAGCCGTTGTACCGCCCGCTCGTGGCGTTCGCGGTACTCCGTCTCCGCCGTCACCCGCAGCAGCGCTTCGAGGGCCCGTACCGCGCCCTCGTCGTAACCGGCGCGCTCCGCCTCGTCGGCCGCCCGGTCGAGCAGCCGGATGCCGTCGCTCTCCTCGCCGAGGGCCAGGCGCGCCCGGCCGCTGACGGTCAGCAGCAGTACCCGGCGTGCGGCCTCCTCGTGCTCGGGCCCCAGGTCGAGCGCCGTCCGCGCGGAGTCGAGGGCGTCCTGCGGGCGGTTCGCGTCGAGCTGCATCCGGGCGAGGTGTTGCAGGGCGAGCATCTCGGTGTGCGCGTCGCGCTCCTCACGGGCCAGGCCGACGGCCCTCTCGCAGTCCTCCAACGCCGCTTCGAGTCCGCCTTGTTCGGCCTGGACGACGGCCAGGTTGATCAGTGCGGTCGCCTCACCGAGCCGGTCACCTGCCTGCCGGGCGAGGCCGGGAGAGCGTTCCAGCAGGGCGAGGGCCTCGGCGGTCCTGCCCTCCTCGGTCAGCACCCAGCCCAGCAGGTTGATCACCCGTGACTCGGCGTACGGATCGCTGCGGGTACGAGCGGCGTCCAGCGCGAGCTCCAGGAGCGGTGTCCAGCTGTCCCGGACCCGCCAGACCACTTGGGGCCACTGGAGCAGGATGATCCGCCAGGCCCGGTCGTCGAACCCGGCGGTCCGGGCCGCGACGGCCGCGTGCGCCAGATCGTCGCGTTCGGTGGCCAGCCAGTGCATCGCCGCCGCCCGGTCGGTGAAATCCCTTACGGCGGCGGGGTGGTGGTAGTCGTCCGGCAGGACGAAGCAGGGCTCACCGCCGGGTTCGGCCGTGTCGGCGGCGGCGAGCGCGGTGGCGATGTAGTGGTCGAGAACACCGACGAGGGCCTCGGTTCCGGACGCGGGATCGAGACCACGGGCGTAGAGGCGTACCAGGTCGTGCAACCCCCAGCGCCCGGGCGCCGTTTCGGTGACGAGATGGGCGGCGGCGAGCCGTTCCAGCGCGGCGGCGGCCGTGACCGGGTCCGTACCGGCGAGAGCAGCCGCGGAGTACTGGTCGAAGTGGCTGCCGGGATGGTGGCCGAGCCGGGTGAACTGGTGGACCGCGTCGGGCGGCAGTTGCTGCACGGTCAGTCGCAGCGCCGCCGAGACCCCGGTGTCCTCCACATCGAGGTAGCTCAGCCTGCTGCGCTCGTCGGCCAGTTCGGTGGCCATCCGGGCGAGCGTCCACTGCGGACGTCCTGCCAGCCGGGCCGCCGTGACCCGCAGGGCGAGCGGCAGCCCGCCGCAGAGTTCGGCGAGCCGCTTGGCCGCCACGGGTTCCGCGAGGACCCGCTCCTCCCCGAGAACACCGGCGAGCAGGGCCGTGCTGTCCGGGGACCCGAGAACGTTCAGCGGGACGGGACGGGCCGCGTCCGAGGCGATGAGGCCCTCCAGCCTGTTCCGGCTGGTGACGACCGTGACGCAGTCGGTGCCGCCCGGCAGCAGTGGCCGGATCTGGGCGGATTCACGGACGTTGTCGAGGATGACGAGCAGACGGCGCCGGTCGGTCAGGGAACGGAAGAGCGCGGCGGCGGCCGCGACGGACTCGGGGATGCGGCGTGGTGCGACGCCGAGCGTGAGCAGGAACTCACGGAGGACTTCGAGGGGGGTGGGCTCGCCGGTGTCGCTGAACCCGCGCAGGTCGGCGAAGAGCCGTCCGTCCGTGAAGGCCCCGGGGCTGCGGTGCGCCCACTGCAGGGCCAGCGCGGTCTTCCCCACCCCGGCGGGTCCGGTGATCAGGCAGACCGGTGCCTCGCCCGCCGTGGCCCGGGAGAGCGCGGCCAGTTCGGCGACGCGCCCGTGGAAGCCGCGGGGCGCGCGGGGCAGCAGATCCGTGTGGTGCGTCACGGTCAGGGGGTGCCTGCCGGTCCGGCCGGTGCCTTGCAGGGTCTCGGCCACCGCAGGGACGGGGACGGACCCGCCGCCGGGGGTGGCACGGTCCAGGTCCCGGGCCGGGGCGGGGGGCTGATCACCGTTCCGGGCCGGCCGCCCGGCCGTGCCGGCTGCCGGCGGCCTGTCACGGCCGGTCGGTCGATCCGTCCCGACATCCTCCGCAGGCATCTCGCCCTGCAGGATCAGCGTGTACGCGTCGGCCAGTTCCCGCCCCGGGTCGACCCCCAGCTCGTCGGCGAGCAGCCGCCGTGTGCGGTGGAACCAGTCCAGCGCCTCCGACTGCCGTCCTGCCCGGTACAGCGCCGTCATCAGGGCCGCAGCCAACGATTCCCGCATCGGATGCATCACGGCCTGGGCCTTCAGCACGGCGGCGGCCCGGTGGTGTTCGCCCAGCGTGGCGTACGCGCGCGCCATGTGCTCGACCGCCGCCAGCCGCGACTCCTCCATCGCCTGTGCGGCCGCCTGCAGCGGTGGACTGGGGAACGCGCCGGTGAGCGCGGGCCCCTGCCACAGCGACAGCGCCTCCTTCAGCATCACTATGGCGTCGGCGGGGCTGCGCTGCTCCCGCGCCAGCATGAGCAGTTCCTCGAACCGGTGGGCGTCCAGCAGACTTTCCGGCATCCGCAGGACGTACGAGGACCCGTGAGTGTCCAGGACGACCCCGTACTCGTCCGCACGGTCGCCGGTGAGCAGGGCGCGCAGCCGCGAGACATGCCCCTGTACGACCGTGCGGGCATGTGCCGGTGGTTCGTCCTCCCACAGGGCGTCCATGAAGTGGCTCATGGGGACGGGGGTGTTGGGGTGCAGGAGCAGCGTGGCGAGCAGACTGCGGCGCTTGGCGGGGCCGAGCGGCAGATCACCGGTTTCGGTGGCTACGGACACCGCACCGAGCAGGCGGAACTCCACTGATACTCCTCCCCGGGCAAAGAACTGAGATTACCGCCCGGGTTACGAGGAACCGCTGTGAGCTGCGCCGCAACAGAAAAGAGGCCGGAATCGGTTCAGAGGCCGCGGCGGTCGTCGTCGGACACGACCGTGGTGCTGGGCGGTACGACCAGTCGGCGGCGCCGCGCGATGCTCGCGTAGACGAAGACGCCGATGACGCCGACGATCATCATGATCCAGCCGACCAGGTCGACATTGACGGTGTCCGTCTTCCAGTCGGTGGCGAAGGTGAGTACCGCCCCGACGGCGACGAGGATGATGCATCCTCCGAGTCCCATGGGTCACGCCTCCTCGGCGGCCCGGAGGCTCCGGGCCGGTGTACGGATCGCGTACCCGGCCCGGCAACAACCATGTGTGGAGGCCGATCAGCCCGCCAGGAACGATGCCAGCGCGTTCGCCAGCAGATACGGGTCGTCCGCGCCGCACAGCTCACGCGCACTGTGCATCGACAGGATCGCGACGCCGACGTCCACGGTCTGGATGCCGTGCCGGGCCGCGGTGATCGGGCCGATCGTCGTGCCGCACGGCATCGAGTTGTTGGAGACGAACGTCTGCCACGGCACGCCCGCCTTCTCGCACGCCGCCGCGAACACGGCCCGGCCGCTGCCGTCCGTCGCGTACCGCATATTGACGTTGACCTTGAGGATCGGCCCGCCGTTCGCCACCGGGTGGTGCGTCGGGTCGTGGCGCTCACCGTAGTTGGGGTGGATCGCGTGACCGGTGTCGGAGGAGAGGCAGACGGTCCCCGCGAACGCCCGGGCGCGGTCCTCGTACGTACCGCCGCGGGCGAAGACGGAGCGCTCCAGCACCGTGCCGAGCAGCGGGCCGTCGGCGCCGGTGTCGGACTGCGAACCGTTCTCCTCGTGGTCGAACGCGGCCAGCACCGGGATGTACGGAATCTGGTCGTCCGGCTGTCCTGCGACGGCGGCGAGCGCGGCCGTCGCCGCGTGCACGGAGAGCAGGTTGTCCATCCGCGGCCCGGCCAGCAGCTCGCGGTCCCGGCCCAGGTAGGCCGGCGGCTCCACGGCGTGCGGCATCAGGTCCCAGCCGGTCACGTCGTCGGCGGCGACACCCGCCTCCTCGGCGACGAACCGGATCAGGTCGCCCTCCTCGACGTCCCCGAGCCCCCAGATCGGCTGCATGTGCTTCTGCCGGTCGAGCTTGAGGCCGTCGGTGTTGGCCGACCGGTCCAGATGCACGGCCAGCTGAGGCACGCGCAGCAGCGGCCGGTCGATGTTGACCAGCCGGTGCGTGCCGTCGCGCAGGCTGATCCGGCCCGCGAGACCGAGGTCCCGGTCCAGCCAGGTGTTGAGCAGCGTGCCGCCGTACACCTCGACGGCGATCTGCCGCCAGCCGTACGAGCCCGTGTCGGGCAGTGGCTTCACCCGCAGATTCGGCGAGTCGGTGTGCGCCCCGGCGATCCGGAACGGGGTGTGCGCCCCGGCGCCCTCCGGCACGTACCAGGCGACGATCGCCCCGCCGCGCAGCACGTACTTCCCACCGGTGGAAGCGTCCCAGGCCGCGGTCTCCTGGACCTGCCGGAAGCCGGCCTTCTCCAGCCGCGCCGCGGCGGTGGCCACGGCGTGGTACGGGGAGGGGCTGGCCATCAGGAAGGCCATCAGGTCGTCGGTGTGACCGCGGTCGAAGCGGAGGGAAGAACTCATGTTCTTCACTGTAACGACGATGGCGCGGTAGAAATCCGGGGTACCGCCGCCCCGGCGTGTGGCTGTCCCGCGGGCGGTACGGACGCCCGCACCGCGGTCGGCTCCTCGCCGCTGACACGACAGCGCCGCCACCCGAACGAATTCGAGTGGCGGCGCCTCGTCGACCAGTGCTGCGGGCCGAAGGCCAATGCCCCTACCGGCGAGCCTTGCTCTGTCGCACCGCCCGGCACGCCCGTCCGCCGCATCGGCCAAAAGCCCTGGCAGCTCCGGCCGCCTTGCGATCGCACGCACCGGACGACGCTCCTCATGGGGCAAACATTGCCGGTCAAGGCACTAGAACGCGGCCTCGTCCAGCTCCATCAGCGAACCGTCGACCGCCTCGGCGAGCGCGCGCTCGGCCGAGACGCCCGGCAGGACGTTCGCGGCGAAGAACTTCGCGGCGGCGATCTTGCCCTGGTAGAAGGCGACGTCCTTCGTGGAGGCGGTCGGCAGCTTCTCGGCCGCCACGGCCGCGCCCTTCAGCAGCAGGTAGCCGACGACGACATCGCCGGAGGCCAGCAGCAGGCGGGTGGTGTTGAGGCCCACCTTGTAGATGTTCTTGACGTCCTCGCCGGTCGCGGTGAGGTCGGTGATCATCGTGCCGACTATCGCCTCCAGGTCGACGGCCGCCTTGGCGAGCGAGTCCAGCGCGCTGGACAGCTCCTCGTTGCCCTGGGCGCCCGCGAGGAACTTCTTGATCTCCTCGGACAGCGCGTTGAGCGAGGCACCCTGGTCACGGACGATCTTCCGGAAGAAGAAGTCCTGGCCCTGGATGGCCGTCGTGCCCTCGTAGAGGGTGTCGATCTTGGCGTCCCGGATGTACTGCTCGATCGGGTACTCCTGGAGGTACCCGGAGCCGCCGAACGTCTGGAGCGACTGCGCCAGCTGCTCGTACGACTTCTCCGAGCCGTAGCCCTTCACGATCGGGAGCAGCAGGTCGTTGAGGCCGTGCAGCGCCTTCGCGTCCTCGCCCGCGGCCTCCTTCTCCTGGATCGCGTCCTGGACGGAGGCGGTGTACAGCACCAGGGAGCGCATGCCCTCCGCGTACGCCTTCTGCGTCATCAGCGAACGGCGCACGTCGGGGTGGTGCGTGATGGTGACCTTCGGCGCGGTCTTGTCCATGAAGTTCGCCAGGTCGGTGCCCTGGACGCGCTCCTTGGCGTACTCCAGCGCGTTCAGGTAACCCGTCGAGAGGGTGGCGATGGCCTTCGTGCCGACCATCATCCGGGCGAACTCGATGATGCGGAACATCTGGCGGATGCCGTCGTGCCTGTCACCGATCAGCCAGCCCTTGGCGGGGTGCTGGTCGCCGAACGTCATCTCGCACGTGTTGGACGCCTTGAGGCCCATCTTGTGCTCGACGTTCGTCGCGTACACGCCGTTGCGCTCGCCCAACTCGCCGGTGGTCCAGTCGAAGTGGAACTTCGGGACCATGAAGAGCGACAGGCCCTTCGTGCCGGGGCCTGCGCCCTCGGGGCGGGCCAGCACGTAGTGAATGATGTTCTCGGACATGTCGTGCTCGCCCGAGGTGATGAAGCGCTTCACGCCCTCGATGTGCCAGGAGCCGTCCTCCTGCTCGACGGCCTTCGTGCGGCCTGCGCCGACGTCCGAACCGGCGTCCGGCTCGGTCAGCACCATCGTCGAGCCCCACTGCTTCTCGACGGCGATCTCGGCGATCTTCTTCTGCGCCTCATTGCCCTCCTCGAAGAGGATTCCGGCGAACGCCGGACCGGAGGAGTACATCCACACGGCCGGGTTCGAGCCCAGGAGCAGCTCCGCGTAGGCCCAGATCAGGGAGCGCGGCGAGGTGGTGCCGCCGATCTCCTCGGGCAGGCCCAGGCGCCAGTACTCGGAGTCCATGAAGGCCTGGTAGGACTTCTTGAAGGAGGCCGGGACCGGTGCGGTGTTGGTCTCCGGGTCGAAGACCGGCGGGTTGCGGTCGGCGTCGGCGAACGAGTCGGCGAGCTCGTTCTCCGCGAGGCGGTTGACCTCGTCGAGGATGCTCTTCGCGGTCTCGACGTCCATCTCCGCGAACGGTCCGGTGCCGTACAGCTTGTCGCGCCCGAGGACCTCGAAGAGGTTGAACTCGATGTCGCGGAGATTCGACTTGTAGTGCCCCATGGGAAGGCTCCGTAATCAATAGCAGTGGCGCACAGCGCCCCGGGGAGGGGTGAGGGCCGGGCGGGCGACGAGCTGGCGGTCCGTATATCAGCTGACCTCCCCGATGATGCTACCCGTCAGTAATAAGACGCAACCCCTCAAGGGCCTGATGTGTCCGATTACTCTTTGCGGCATGTACGGCTACGACCAGAACCAGGGCGCACAGCAGCAGATGGGT
Source organism: Streptomyces sp. NPDC057486 (assembly GCF_042802415.1). NCBI lineage: Bacteria > Bacillati > Actinomycetota > Actinomycetes > Kitasatosporales > Streptomycetaceae > Streptomyces > Streptomyces sp. NPDC057486. Next base: position 17,452 of record NZ_JBHVEE010000020.1, read on the forward strand.
GGCGGCTACGGCGGGCAGCCGCTGTATCCCGAGCCCTCGCCGCCCTCCCTCGGTGATGCGGTACGGGCCTTCACCACGGGTTCTCTGTCCGCCGAGGACTTCCAGCAGATCTTCGCGTCGTCGAAGGTCTACTGCCCGCGCGGCGACAACCCCGGCTTCCTCGCCCTGCACAACACCCAGCAACCGGTGATCCCCATGTTCACCACGCTCAAGGAGCTGCGGCTCTACGCGGGCAAGGAGTCCAAGTACTTCGTGATCACCGGTGCCGAGGTGATCGATCTGCTGCCGACCGGCTACGGCTTCGTCCTCGACATGGAGGGCGAGCACCGCATGGTCTTCGATGCCAAGGCCGTGGAGCAGATGGTCGACTTTGCGATGCGTCGCATGTACGGCTAGTGCCTTGACCGGCAATGTTTGCCCCATGAGGAGCGCCGTCCGGTGCGTGTGATCGCAAGGCGGCCGGAAGTCCTTGGATGGGGTCTCCCCTGCTCGAACGGAGTTGAGAGCTTGGGGAAGGAGCTACCAGGGCTTTTGGCCAACGCGGAAGGGGGTCCCCCCTGGCCCTTGAGGCCTTGGGGGAGCGCGTGCCGGGCGGTGCGACGGGGCAAAGCTTGCCGGGAGGGGCACTAGACGCCTTTGCTTCGCAGCTGTCTGATTCCTGGCCTTCGAGAAGGGGTCCGTGCCTGTCGGGTGCGGACCCCTTCCCGTTGTCCGGGGAGGGGGTGCGGCGGTGCGGGAATGCCGCAGCCCTTGCAAGATGTTCACTGTTCAACTAAATTGAGATCAGGACAATCCCGGAGGTGGCTCCCATGCCCGCAGTGACCGTCGAAAACCCGCTGACCCTGCCCAAGGTCGCCGTCTCCGGCGACGCCACGGCCCGCCCCGTTCTCACCGTCACGACGGCGCCGAGCGGATTCGAGGGCGAAGGCTTCCCGGTTCGCCGTGCGTTCGCCGGGATCAACTACAAGTACCTCGACCCGTTCATCATGATGGACCAGATGGGCGAGGTGGAGTACGCGCCGGGCGAGCCCAAGGGCACTCCCTGGCACCCCCACCGCGGCTTCGAGACCGTCACGTACATCATCGACGGCACCTTCATCCACCAGGACAGCAACGGTGGCGGCGGCACCATCCGCAACGGTGACACCCAGTGGATGACGGCCGGATCCGGCCTCCTCCACATCGAGGCCCCGCCGGAGTCCCTCGTCATGTCGGGCGGCCTCTTCCACGGCCTCCAGCTCTGGGTGAACCTGCCCAAGGCCGACAAGATGATGGCCCCCCGCTACCAGGACATCCGCGGCGGCCAGGTCCAGCTCCTCGCCTCCCCGGACGGCGGCGCGCTGCTCCGCGTCATCGCCGGTGAGCTCGACGGGCACGAGGGCCCGGGCGTCACCCACACCCCGATCACGATGGTCCACGCCACCGTGCGCCCCGGCGCCGAGGTGACCCTGCCGTGGCGCGAGGACTTCAACGGACTCGCGTACGTGCTGGCCGGTCGCGGCACGGTCGGTCAGGAGCGCCGTCCCATCCACATGGGGCAGACCGCCGTCTTCGGCACCGGCTCCTCGCTGACCGTCCGTGCGGACGAGAAGCAGGACGGCCACACCCCGGACCTGGAGGTCGTCCTGCTCGGCGGCCGCCCGATCCGGGAGCCGATGGCGCACTACGGGCCGTTCGTCATGAACAGCCAGGCCGAACTGAAGCAGGCCTTCGAGGACTTCCAGGCCGGCCGCCTCGGCACCGTGCCCGCAGTCCACGGCATGGGTGAGTGATCTGCGTGACGGGCCGCCCTGACGGCCCGTCACCCGTTCGGTCGTACAAGCGGGACATGGCTCCCGCACCGTGATCGGGTGGGAGGGTGGATACCCGGAAACCCCTCCTGCCCGACACTGCCCGGCGAACAGCTGCCTGGTGCGCGGTGCTTCTGCTGGTCACCGGCGTAGCCGCGGTCGCCATCTGGCTGTGCATCATCTTCAAGACGGCCGTCACCCCGGTGCTGCTCGCACTGCTCGGTACGGCGCTGCTCGGTCCCGTCCACCGCTGGCTGGCCGCCCGAGGGGTGAACCGGTCGGTGGCCGCCGGGCTCACCTGCGTGCTGCTCGTCGCGATCGGAGGCGGCGCCGGGTACATCGTCGTCACCGCATTCATCGACACCGGCGACCAGATCATCCATTCACTGAAGGACGCCGGGCAGTGGGTCGTCGACCACTTCGGGATCGCCCGGAACACCAATGTGAACGACCTCGTCGCCAATGCCCGGAAGCTCGTCGAGAAATTCGGCGCGAGCGCCGCGGGCGGAGTGCTCACCGGGATCAGCCTGATCGGCTCACTCATCGCGACCGGCGTTCTCGCCCTGTTGCTGACCTTCTTCTTCCTGCGCGACTCGGACCGGGCCGCGAACTTCGCGCACTCCGTCGCCCCGCGCGGCACCGGTGACCTGGTCGAGGCGATGGGCCGGCGGGCGTTCGAAGCGGTCGAGGGATTCATGCGCGGCACGACGTTCATCGCGCTGATCGATGCCATCTGCATCACCGTGGGTCTGCTGATCCTGCGGGTGCCCGGGGCGGTGGGGCTGGGGGCGCTGGTCTTCGTCGGCGCGTACATCCCGTACCTCGGGGCGTTCATCTCGGGTGCCGTCGCCGTTCTGGTGGCGCTCGCCGACCGGGGGGTCGTGATCGCGCTCTGGGCGCTCGGGGTGGTGCTCGCGGTCCAGGTGCTGGAGGGGCACGTGCTCCAGCCGTTGATCCAGAGCCGTACGGTCCAGATGCACCCGGCCATGATCATGATCGCGCTGACCGCGGGCGCGAGTGTGGCGGGCGTGCTCGGCATGCTGCTGGCGGTACCGGTGTGCGCGGCGGCGTTCGGCGTCCTCGGCGAACTCCGCACGCGCCACGCCCCGGACGAACCGCCATCAGCCCCACCGAGCCCGTCCGCCCCGCCGGACCCGTCCGGCGACTGAGGACGGAACGGCACATGCCCTAGGCCCCGGCCGCATTCACCGGCTCGGCCTCGTACAACTCGAACCAGATCGACTTCCCGGCGCCCTGCGGATCCACCCCCCACGCGTCGGCCAGCATCTCCATCAGCACCAGCCCCCGCCCACTGGAGGCCATCTCGCCGGGCCGCCGCATGTGCGGCAGCTCGTCGCTGCCGTCCGCCACATCCACCCGCAGCCGCCGTTTTCCCCGCTCTCCGGTCGCCTCGGCGACCACCAGCGCGTCCCCGTCCGTGTGAAGGAGCACGTTGGTCGCCATCTCGGAGATCATCAGCACCGCCGCATCGACCTGCTCCGGGTCCGACCAGTCGTGCAGCAGCTCCCGCAGCTGTTGCCGGGCCGCCGCGATCCGCTCGGGCTCGGCCTGCGCGATGGTCAGTGCGGCGCGGCGCGGCGCCGCCTGCCGCGGGGCACCCGACTCGCGCCGCAGCAGCAGCACCGCGATGTCGTCCTCGCGGCGGTCGACGAGCGGACCTGTCGTGTAGTGCGAGCCCGGGCCGTGCACCGCCTGCACCAGCGCGTCGGCGAGCTTCTCCAGGTCGCCGGTCTGCTCCTCCAGGACCGGCCGGAGCCGCACCCAGCCGGTCGCCATGTCGTGGCCACCGGTCTCGATCAGCCCGTCCGTGCACAACATGATCGTCTCGCCGGTCTCCAGGACGATCTGGGTCGTCGGATAGTCGGCGTCCGTCTCGACGCCGAGCGGCAGCCCGCCGCCGGTCTGCCGGATCACCGCGGTCCCGTCCGCGCTGATCACCACCGGGTCGGGGTGTCCGGCCCGGGCGATGTCGAGCGTGCCGGTCTCGGGGTCGGCCTCCGCGTACAGACACGTCGCGAAGCGCGGCCCGGTCTCCTCCCCGTCGTCGTACGCGTCGGTGAGCCCGGAGAGGAACCGGGAGGCGCGGGAGAGCACCGCGTCCGGGCGGTGCCCTTCGGAGGCGTACGCGCGCAGAGCGATCCGCAACTGCCCCATCAGCCCGGCCGCCCGCACGTCATGGCCCTGGACGTCGCCGATGACCAGGGCGATACGGCCGTTGGGGAGCGGGATCATGTCGTACCAGTCGCCGCCCACCTGGAGCCCGCCGCCGGTCGGTACGTACCGGGCGGCGACCGTCATGCCGGGGATGTCGGGGCCCAGAGACGGCATCATCGACCGCTGGAGCCCCTGCGAGAGCTCCCGCTCGGTCTCGGCCACCCCGGCCCGTGCCAGAGCCTGGGCGAGCATCCTGGCGACGGTCGTCAGCACCGACCGCTCGTCCGGGGAGAACGACACCGGGTGCCGGAACCCTGCCATCCAGGCGCCTATCGTGCGGCCCGACACGATCAGCGGGAGAAAGGCCCAGGAGCGGCGTCCGAAGCGGCTGGCGAGCGGCCAGGTGGCCGGGAAGCGGCGGTGGTACTCCTCCGGTGAGGGGAGATAGATCGCCCGCCCCGTCCGTACGACCTCCGCGGCCGGATAGTCCGTCTCCAGCGTCATGTCGGTGAACGGGTCCTCGTCGCCCATGGTGTGCCCGTGGTGCCCGATGATCGTCAGGCGGTCGCCCGCGACACCGAAGACGGCGAGCCCGTCCGGCGAGAACCCGGGCATGGAGAGCGACGCGGCGACCCGCAGCACCTCGGCGGTCGACCGGGCCTCGGCCAGCGCCCTCCCCGCGTCCAGGAGGAATGCCTCCCGGGAGCGGCGCCAGTCCCCGGTGATGGGGGTGTGCGCGCCGGTGGTGCCCGGCTGCGGCTCGGCGACCTCCTGGAGCGTGCCGACCAGCAGGTAGCCCTCGCTGCCGGTCGGCAGTGGTTTGGAACGGCTGCGTACGGTACGGAGCACCCGCCCGCGGTCGTCCACGATCCGCAGCCGAGCCTCGGCCAGGGTGCCCTCGAGGACCGCGAGGTTCACCACCCCGTAGATCTCGTTCCAGTCGACCGGATGGAAACGCGCGCGCACCGCCGCCTCCCGGAAGACGCCGGCTTCGGCGGGCAGCTCCAGCAGCCGGGCCGCCTCCGCATCGAGCGTGACGGTCCCGGCTCCGCTGTCCCAGCGCCACAGGCCGGTCGCCGTCGCGGCCAGGACGTCCTCGGTGCGCATTGCCCTACTTTAGGAAGATGTACTCGGCTGACGCCACCGAGGACGGCCGCCGGCGGGCTCCCGCGCAGCGCCCGACCACACCGGATGATCTTGCCTGGGGTTATGGCAATGAAGTGGTGCGGGCTTGGGCGGTAGCCTGGGGAGGCTGAATCCACCCCAACCGCGAAGACTGGATGAACGACGATGCATCGGTACAGGTCCCACACCTGCGGCGAGCTCCGCGCCTCTGACGTCGGCACCGACGTCCGGCTGAGCGGCTGGCTGCACAATCGTCGAGACCTGGGCGGCATCCTCTTCATCGATCTGCGCGACCACTACGGTCTGGTGCAGCTCGTCGCCCGTCCCGGCACGCCCGGCAACGAAGCCCTGTCGAAGCTCACCAAGGAGACCGTCGTCCGGATCGACGGCAAGGTCTCCGCGCGCGGCGCCGACAACGTCAACCCGGAGCTCCCGACCGGCGAGATCGAGATCGAGGTCGCCGAGGTCGAGGTGCTCGGCGAGGCAGCGCCGCTGCCCTTCACGATCAACACCGAGGACGGGGTCAACGAGGAGCGGCGCCTGGAGTACCGCTTCCTCGACCTGCGTCGCGAGCGCATGCACCGCAACATCATGCTGCGCTCCGCCGTCATCGCCTCGATCCGCTCGAAGATGGTGGCCCTCGGCTTCAACGAGATGGCGACCCCGATCCTCACCGCGACCTCCCCCGAGGGCGCCCGTGACTTCGTCGTCCCGTCCCGGCTGAACCCCGGCAAGTTCTACGCGCTGCCGCAGGCCCCGCAGCAGTTCAAGCAGCTGCTGATGATCTCCGGCTTCGACCGCTACTTCCAGATCGCGCCGTGCTTCCGCGACGAGGACGCCCGCGCCGACCGCTCCCCCGGCGAGTTCTACCAGCTCGACGTCGAGATGTCGTTCGTCGAGCAGGAGGACGTCTTCCGGCCGATCGAGAAGCTGATGACCGAGCTCTTCGAGGAGTTCGGCAACGGCCGCCACGTCACGTCGCCGTTCCCGCGGATCCCGTTCCGCGAGTCGATGCTGAAGTACGGCAACGACAAGCCGGACCTGCGCGCCAAGCTGGAGCTCGTCGACATCTCCGACGTCTTCGCGGACTCGGAGTTCAAGGCGTTCGCCGGCAAGCACGTCCGCGCCCTTCCGGTGCCGGACACCGCGGGCCAGTCCCGCAAGTTCTTCGACGGTCTGGGTGAGTACGCCGTCGAGCACGGTGCCAAGGGTCTCGCCTGGGTCCGCGTCGGCGAGGACGGCACCCTCGCCGGTCCGATCGCCAAGTTCCTCACCGAGGCGGACATCAAGACCCTCACCGAGCGCCTGTCGCTCGTTCCGGGCCACGCCGTCTTCTTCGGCGCCGGCGAGTTCGACGAGGTTTCCAAGATCATGTCGGCCGTCCGTGTCGAGGCCGCCAAGCGCGCCGGCCACTTCGAGGAGGGCGTCTTCCGGTTCTGCTGGATCGTCGACTTCCCGATGTACGAGAAGGACGAGGAGACCGGCAAGATCGACTTCTCGCACAACCCGTTCTCCATGCCCCAGGGAGGCCTGGAGGACCTGGAGACGAAGGACCCGCTGGACATCCTCGCCTGGCAGTACGACATCGTCTGCAACGGCATCGAGCTGTCCTCCGGTGCCATCCGTAACCACGAGCCCGAGCTGATGCTCAAGGCGTTCGAGATCGCCGGTTACGACCGTGAGACCGTCGAGCACGAGTTCGCGGGCATGCTCCGCGCGTTCCGTCTCGGCGCCCCGCCGCACGGTGGCATCGCGCCCGGCGTCGACCGCATCGTGATGCTGCTGGCAGACGAGCCGAACATCCGCGAGACGATCGCCTTCCCGCTCAACGGCAACGCGCAGGACCTGATGATGGGCGCGCCCACCGAGCTGGACGAGGGTCGTCTGCGTGAGCTGAACATCCAGCTGCGCAAGCCCGTCGCGGCAGCGAAGGACAAGACCGAGAAGTAGGCCGGTCCCGGACCACCGAGGTCCGCTTCCGTTCCACGTGAAACAGCCCCCGGCCACCGGCCGGGGGCTGTGCCGCGTTCTGCCCCTGGTCGGCAGTCCTGCACAGCAACGCACAGCTCACACACACGCCCCTGCCAGCTCCCCTGCCTAGCCTCACTCTCCATGACAGAGACTCAGGGACCTGCACACAAGAAGGACATGACGCGTCGCCGGGCGGTCCTCGCCGGTGGTGCGGCCATCATCGCCGCCGGTGTCGGGGCGGGCGTCGTCGCCAGCGCCTCGGCCGAGACCACGAGCAGCGGCACCGGGAAGAAGTCCGCCGGCGGGCAGGGCGAGGAGTGCTACCGCCTGACCTCGGAGACCACCGAGGGGCCGTACTACATCGATGCCGACAAGATCAGGAAGGACATCACCGAGGACAGGGAGGGCATCCCGATGACCCTCCGCCTCAAGGTGATCGACTCGGACACCTGCAAGCCGCTGAAGCACGCGGCCGTCGACATCTGGCACTGCGACGCGCTGGGCATCTACTCCGGTTACGAGTCCATGAGCTCGGGCGGCCCCGGCGGCGGCACCCCGCCGAGCGGTGCTCCGACGGATGCCCCGACCGGCGTTCCCACCGACGCCCCGACCGGCACGCCCCCGTCCGGAGGTCCCGGTGGTGGTGGCGGGCACTCGGAGCCCACCGACGACAAGCGCTACCTGCGGGGTACCCAGCTCACCGACAAGCACGGGTACGTGGAATTCAAGACGATCTTCCCGGGCTGGTACCAGGGCCGCTGTGTGCACATCCACACCAAGGTCCACGTCGGCGGCAAGATGACCGACGCCGGATACGAGGGCGGGCGCACCTGTCACACCGGTCAGTTCTTCTTCGCGGAGTCCGCGGTGCTCGACTCGGCGAAGGTCGCGCCGTATTCGACCAGCACGACCACGCGTACGACCCTCACCGAGGACACGATCTACGACCAGAGCGGTGTCACGGGCGGGCTGATGAAGCTCTCGTACCGCAAGAACCACATGGCGCGTGGCGTCGTCGGCTCGATCACGATGGGTGTGGACCCGGACGAGACGCACGACGGCACAGACCTCTGACTCTCCGTTCCTCCGCGGAGTGGAAGGGCCCGGAACCGGTTCGGCAGGGCACGGTTCCGGGCCCTGCCGTGCCTGAGCGACGGCATCTGAACAGCGGGACACGCCCGTGGCGACAGAGAGAACCTGATCGGGTGCGGCCGGATGGCCGCTTTGTCTGATTAGTCGGGATCGGAGTCGGCAAAGACTGGCTCGGGGACTTCGGCGCGGGGACTCGCCTCCGCCGCCTTCGACACCGCCCCCTAGGAGACCCCCGTGCCCGAACGTGTGTCACGTCCACGCAGGTCCAGACGTCCGCCGTACGCCGTCTGTGCCGCACTGTTCCTCGTGTTGACCGGGTGCGGTGTCTCAGGCACCGGACCCACCGCTGTCCCCGGCGCCGGCTCCCGAGCCCCCGCGTCCCCCGGTACCACCGGTGCGGCGGGCCCGGTCGCCGCCGCCCGTGGACCGGCCGCCCCCACGCGTCCTCGCGGGATCCGGTTGCTGGGGCAGGGGATCAGGGCGGCGATCCCGGCCGTTTCCCTGCAGGCACTGGTCGTCACCGGGGACTCGGCCGACTCCAGCCTGGCCACCGCCGTCCTCTACACCCGTGAGGACCCCATGGCGGGCTGGCAGCAGGCCATGGGCCCGTGGCCCGCCCACAACGCCCTTAAGGGCTGGACCGACGAGCACCGGGCGGGTGACCTCCGGACCCCCATCGGGGTCTACGGGCTGACGGCCGCGGGCGGTCTGCTCGCCGCCCCGGGCACCGCGTTCCCGTACGAGCAGAACCCGCTCTTCAAAGTCAGCGGAGAAGGGTTCCAGGGGGACTCTCTGGAGGGGTCCTTCGACTACGTCATCGCCATCGACTACAACCGCATTCCCGGCGCCTCCCCGCTGGACCCGACCCGCCCGCTCGGCGAGGAGCGGGGAGGCGGCATCTGGCTCCATGTCGACCACGGCGGACCGACCCAGGGCTGCATCTCGCTCCCCGCGGACCGGATGAGAGAACTGCTGCGCGCCCTCGACCCGGCAAAGGTGCCGGTGGTCGTGATGGGCGACGCCGCGGCCCTGGCCCGCTGACGACCCAGGGCGTGTGTCGGAAGTCCCGCCTGCCCCGCGACGCCCGGCACGCACGCTCGCTGCGTTGTCGGGCTCGCCCGAGTACGTCCGGTACGAGGACGACCCTCAGCCGTGCGATCGCACGCACCGGACGACGCTCCTCACGGGGCGGAGACCTCCGGTCACGGCACCAGGCACCCGAGGGGCCCGCATGCGCGAGGGGCCCGCACCGTCACCGGTCCGGGCCCCTCTGCTACGTCGCGAGACCTACGCGGGCTTCTCCTCCAGGCGCGGGAACAGCACCGCACCCTTCGTCACCGTCGCGCCCGCCGGCAGCTGACCCCAGTTGCCCGCGTCCTGCACGAGCTGGTCGGGCAGAGCACCCAGGGACGCCTCGGCGCCGAGGGACTCCCACAGCTTCTGCGAGGTCTCCGGCATCACCGAGTTGAGCAGGACCGCGACACCGCGCAGCGCCTCGGCGGCCGTGTACAGGATCGTCGCGAGGCGGGCCCGGCCCTCGGGGGACTCGTCCTTGGCGACCTTCCACGGCTCCTGCTCCGTGATGTAGCCGTTGACCTGCTTCACGAAGTCGAAGATCGCCAGGATGCCGGCCTGGAAGTCCAGCTCCTCGCCGATCTTCCGGTCGGCCGTGGCGGCGGCCTTCGCGAGACCCTCCTGGACGGCCTTCTCGGCCTCACCGGTGGCCGTGGCCTCCGGCAGCGCCCCGCCGAAGTACTTGCCGACCATGGCGGCGACGCGCGAGGCGAGGTTGCCGTAGTCGTTGGCGAGCTCGGAGGTGTAGCGGGCGGTGAAGTCCTCCCAGGAGAACGAGCCGTCGCTGCCGAACGCGATCGCCCGCAGGAAGTACCAGCGATACGCGTCCACACCGAAGTGCGAGGTCAGGTCCTGCGGCTTGATGCCGGTCAGGTTCGACTTCGACATCTTCTCGCCGCCGACCATCAGCCAGCCGTTGGCCGCGACCCTGCCGGGCAGCGGCAGACCCTGCGCCATCAGCATCGCGGGCCAGATGACGGCGTGGAAGCGGAGGATGTCCTTGCCGACCAGGTGCACATTGGCCGGGAACGTCTCGTCGAACTTCTCCTGGTTGGCGCCGTAGCCGACCGCCGTCGCGTAGTTGAGCAGCGCGTCGACCCATACGTAGATGACGTGCTTCTCGTCCCACGGCACCGGGACGCCCCAGTCGAAGGTCGAGCGCGAGATCGACAGGTCCTGCAGCCCCTGCCTGACGAAGTTCACGACCTCGTTGCGGGCGGACTCGGGCTGGATGAAGCCGGGGTTGTTCGCGTAGAACTCCAGCAGCCTCGGACCGTACTCGCTCAGCTTGAAGAAGTAGTTCTCCTCCTTGAGGATCTCCACCGGCTTCTTGTGGACCGCGCACAGTTTCGTGCCGTCCTCGGCCTCGATGAGGTCGCCGGGGAGCTTGTACTCCTCGCAGCCCACGCAGTACGGGCCTTCGTACCCGCCCTTGTAGATCTCGTCCTTGTCGTACAGGTCCTGCACGAACTCCTGAACCCGGTCGGTGTGCCGCTTCTCCGTCGTCCGGATGAAGTCGTCGTTCGCGATGTTCAGGTGCTCCCAGAGGGGCTTCCAGGCCTCCTCGACGAGCTTGTCGCACCATTCCTGCGGGGTGACGTTGTTCGCCTCGGCAGTGCGCATGATCTTCTGACCGTGCTCGTCCGTGCCGGTGAGGTACCACACCTTCTCGCCGCGCTGGCGGTGCCAGCGGGAGAGCACGTCGCCTGCGACGGTCGTGTAGGCGTGGCCCAGGTGAGGAGCGTCGTTGACGTAGTAAATGGGGGTCGAGACGTAGTACGCCGTCGCCCCCTGCTTCTCGGATCCAGTGGCCGCCATGGTCGAAATCCTAACGGCCCGAGGGTGATCCACTCACACCGATAACGGGCGCCCGGTCGGTGGAGACCTTTGCGAAACATGCCTTCCGGTAGCAATGTCCCATCCTGGGAGGGAGTGGACACGCATGTACGAGGCAGGGGACATCACGATGCGGGTACTGGTCGCCGAGGACGAGGAGATCCTTGCGGAGCTCGTCGCCACCGGTCTGCGGCGGGCGGGTTTCGCCGTCGACACCGTCTACAGCGGGGACGCGGCCGTCGCCTACCTGGGGCTCCACGACTACGACGTCGTCGTGCTCGACCGTGATCTGCCTCGGGTGCACGGTGACGACGTGGCGCGCGGACTCGTCGCCTCCGGCTCGCGCACCCGGATCCTGATGCTCACCGCTGCCGGTTCCATGGAGGACCGCGTCTCGGGTCTCGACCTAGGCGCGGACGACTATCTGGGCAAGCCCTTCGAGTTCCCGGAGCTGGTGTCGCGGGTACGGGCGCTGCGGCGGCGCAGTGCCCGGCCGGTGCCGCCGCAGCTGCAGCGGTACGGAGTGCGGCTCGACTCCGTACGGCGCACCGCGTCCCGTGACGGCCGGGAGCTGGATCTCTCACCGAAGGAGTTCACCGTGCTGCAACTGCTGCTGGAGGCGGACGGCGGGACGGTCAGCGCGGAGGAGCTCCTGGAGCGCGCCTGGGACGCCAATGCCGACCCGTTCACCGGCGCCGTCCGCGTCTGCATGAGCAAGCTGCGCGGGAAGCTCGGGGAGCCCGCCCTGATCCGTACGGTGCAGGGCGTGGGGTACGCCCTGTGAAGCGACCATGGGCCGTCCGGCACGCCACCATCCGGACGCGGATCGCGCTCGTGTACGGCGGGGTGTTCCTGGTTCTCGGGACCGCGCTGCTCGTCACCGTCAACCTTGCCTCCCGCGCCGGTACGGACGCCCAGGCCCGCGCGATCGCCGCCACCGCCGCCGTCATCCAGCCGGGTTACGCGGTGAACGGTCCGCTCATCACCCGGCGGAGCCTCGGCCCGCCCACCGTCTACGACCTCACCGACCACGTCAGCGACGCGGCCGGCCACCAACTGCTGATCTGGTCCGCGGCCGCGCTGCTCGTGATGACGGCGTGCGCGGTCGGGGTGGGCTGGTGGACCGCGGGGCGGGTGCTGCGGCCCGTCCACGCGATGACCGCGAAGGCGCGCCGCCTCTCCGAGCACACGCTGCACGAACGGATCGCGTCGAGCGGACCCGACGACGAGCTGAAGGAGCTCGGCGACACGCTGGACGCGCTGCTGGCCCGGCTGCAGAAGGCCTTCGACAGCCAGCGGCGGTTCATCGCCAACGCCTCGCACGAGTTGCGGACACCGCTGGCCACCCAGCGGGCCGCGATCCAGATCGGACTGGACGACCCGACCCCTGAGGATCTTGTACGGACCCGGGAGACGCTCCTCGCCAACAACCGGCGCAGCGAGCGGCTCATCGAGGGGCTGCTGGTGCTGGCGCGCAGCGAGCGGGGGCTCGCGGCGGGCGAGCGGGACGCGGTCGATCTCGCGCAGGTGGTGGCGGAGGAGGCGGCCCGTTATCCGAGTGTGCAGGTCTCCGCGCAGCCGTGCGGGATACGGGGGAACCGGCTGCTGCTGGCCCAGCTGGTGGCCAACCTGCTGGCCAACGCGGTGACGTACAACGTGCCCGACGGGACGGTGGAGGTGTCCCTCGCGCGGGGCGGGGCCGGTGAGGGGGTCCTGGAGGTGCGCAACACCGGGCCGGTGGTGGCGGAGACGGACATCCCGGGGTTCTTCGAGCCGTTCCGGCGGGGCGAGGGCCGCGACCGGATGGGTCCGGGCTCCGGACTCGGTCTTTCGATCGTGCGTTCCATAGCGGTGGCGCACGACGGCACGGTCACGGCGGTGCCGCGCCCCGGGGGCGGGCTCGCCGTGACCGTACGTCTGCCGGTCGAACTGCCTGGTCAGCCCTTGTCGGCGGAGACCTCGCGGGAGGCGAGCCAGGCGGGGAGCGCGGCAAGCAGCTCCTGGTAGAGCGTGGCGTCCGGCACCTCGCGCGGGGCGGGGCCCGCGTGGAAGAACGCGGCGTTCGGGGCGTCCAGCTTCCGCAGGAAGCCGAAGCCCTTCGCGTCCTCCTCGCCGAACGCGACGAACTGGAAGAACAGCGGCAGCCGCGCGGCCTCGACGAGCGCCTGCTTGGCGGGCTGCTTGGTGTCCGGCGGGCCGTCCGTCTGGAAGATCACCAGGGCGGGGCCGGTGGCCTCCGACTTCTCGTAGTGCGCGACGACCTCCTCGACGGCGCGGTGGTAGCTGGTACGGCCCAGGCGGCCGAGTCCCGCGTGCAGTTCGTCGATCCGGCCCTCGTGAGCGGTGAGATCGACCGTGCCCGTGCCGTCGATGTCGGTCGAGAAGAAGACGACGGGCACGGTCGCGTTCTCGTCCAGGTGCGCGGCGAGCGCGAGCGTGCGGTCGCCCAGGTGCTGGGCGCTGCCGTCCTTGTAGAACGGCCGCATGGAGCCGGAACGGTCGAGCACCAGATAGACGGTGGCGCGGAGGCCGGTCAGCCCGTGCGCCTCCAGCGCGGCCTGGGCAGCCTTGTACGGCTCGGCGAGCGCAGGCGCACTGGACGCGACCCGGGCGAGGGGGAGGGCGGGCGTGGGCCCGTCGGAGGCGGGTGCGGGGGCCTCGGCGGGCGTGTCGGTGACGGGGGCCTCTGCGGCCGGTTCCGGTGCGGGCTCTGGGTCGACCGCGGCGGCAACCGGTGCGGGCTCGGGTGCGGAGGCGGGAGCGGTCGGCTCGCTGTCGGCCGGCGTCTCCGGCTCGGCCACGGCCGCCACGACGACCGTCTCCGGCTCGGCCGGGGTCTCCGGTGCGGTCGGCTCGGGCTCGGCGGGCGTCTCCGGCGCGGCGGCCACGGCGACCGGCTCGGCCGCGGGCTCGACCTCGGTTGCAGCAGGCGCGGGCTCAACCTCGGCCACGGCGACCGGCTCGGCCTCGGGTTCGGGCTGGGCCTCGGCGGCGACCGGCTCGGTCTCGGCGGTGGCCTCCTGCTGAGCCTCGGCTGCGGCCGGCGCGACCTCGTCCTCGCCCTTGGCAGTGACCGGCTCGACCTCGGCCCCGAACTCGGCTGCGGCAGGCTCGGCCTCGACCGTGGCCTCCGCGGCGACCGGCTCGGCCTCGACCGTGGCCTCCGCGGCGACCGGCTCAGCCTTGGCGGTGGCCGGCTCGGCCTCGGGCACCGCAGTGACCGCCTCCGCTTCCGGCTCCACCGCAGCCTCGGCAGCAGCCTCCGGCTCAACTTCGGCGGCGACCGGCTCGACCTCCGCGGCGTCCCCCGGCATGGCCTCGGCGGCGACCGGCTCGGCTTCGACTTCCACCTCGGCAGCAACGGGCTCGGCCTCGGCGGCGACCTGCTCGGCTTCGGGCACGACAACAACCGGCTCCGCTGCGGCGGCGACCGGCTCGACCTCGACCTCGGCAGCGACCGGCTCCACCTCCGGCTCCGCAGCGATTGCCTCCGCGGCCGGCTCCACCGGGGCCGCGGCCGGCTCCGGGGCCGAGCCCTGGGCCGGGACGGTGGGCGTGGACTTCGGGGTGGGGGCCGATGCCTTGTCGAAGGCCTCCGCCACCAGGTCCGCCGCCAGCCCGCTCTCGGGCGAGGTGGACCGGCGTGAGGCGGGAGCGGGCACCGAGACCTTGGCGGGCGGGGTGGACGCCGCCACCGTCTCGTCCGCCGTCACCGTCACCGCGACGGGCTCCGACTCCGTCGGCCCGGTGCGCTCCGTCTGGGGCGGGACCGTGGCCGTCGTCGGTTCGTCCTGCTCCGCGCGGTCGCGGCCGAACACCTTGCGCAGCAAGCTCCGAATGCCCATGGGCGAGGCCTTTCGCATGAGTTGGGTGCGATGAATGTCCGTACTGCGGGAATTTATCCCTGGCCAGGGCGGATACGTAAGGTTAGCGGCCGGATCCCGCCGTTCGTTGGTGCGGCCCGCACCCGTGTCAAACGGGCAGCGGTGGCCCTGACTTCACTCCCCGTTCATGAGGAGTCCCTCCTACAGCGTGACTGCGCACCTACCGTCACGCGAGACACACATATGGAGGGAAAACACGTGCGCAACCTGCTGCCGCTCATCAGTTCGCACCCGGGCGGGCGCTCTGCGATGACCTGCCGCTACCGCTGTGGCGACGCCTGCTTCCAGGAGATTCCGAACACCAGCGACAACGAATACGTCGGCGATGTCATCGCCGGTGCCCTTTCGCGCCGTTCGATGATGCGTGCCGCAGCCGTGGTGACCGTTGCCGCGGCCGCCGGGACGACCGTTCTGGCCGGCCCGGCCGCGCCGCAGGCCGAGGCCGCCGCGCTCGCGGGCCAGGGGCACACGCCGGACGGGTCGACGAATCCCGCCGCCTCCGGCGCCCGTGGCCTGCGCTTCGCGCCCGTCGCGCCGAACAAGGACGACAAGGTCACCGTCCCTGACGGCTACGGCCAGAACGTCGTGATCCGTTGGGGCGAGCCGATTCTGCGCGGTGCGCCCGCCTTCGACCCGGACAAGCAGTCCGCGAAGGCGCAGGCGGGCCAGTTCGGTTACAACAACGACTTCCTCTCCCTGCTCCCGCTCCGCGGTGAGCACGGCCGCCAGGTCCTGGTCGCCAATCATGAGTACACGGACGAGAACCTCATGTTCCGTGGCTACGATCCGGCCAACCCGACCCGCGAGCAGGTCGAGATCGCCTGGGCCGCGCACGGACTGTCCGTAGTCGTCGTCCAGGACGAGAGCCGCACCGGCAAGCTGTCGCCGGTCAGCCGCCACCCGCTGAACCGCCGCCTCACCGCGACCAGTGAGTTCGAGGTCACCGGCCCGGCCGCGGGCAGTCCCCTGCTCCGTACGTCCGCCGACCGCACCGGCCGCAAGGTGCTCGGCACGCTCAACAACTGCGCGGGCGGCACGACCCCGTGGGGCACCACGCTGCACGGCGAGGAGAACTTCAACCAGTACTTCGCCAACGGCTCCAGCGACACCGACAAGCGGTACGGCATCGCGGCCGGTGCCACCGAGCGCAAGTGGGAGCGTTTCGACAAGCGGTTCGACCTGGCGCAGGAGCCGAACGAGGCGCACCGCTTCGGCTATGTGGTCGAGCTCGACCCGTACGACCCGGACGCGACGCCGCGCAAGCGCACCGCGCTGGGCCGCTTCAAGCACGAGGCCGCACAGCCCCGCCTGACCGCCGACGGCCGGCCGGTCGTCTACATGGGCGACGACGAACGCTTCGACTACTTCTACAAGTTCGTATCGTCGAAGAGGATGAAGAAGGGGAACTCGCGGGCCGCCCGCGAGCACAACCTCACCCTCCTGGACGAGGGGACTCTGTACGTCGCCAGGTTGACCGGCGACTCCCCGGCCGCCGAGATCGACGGCACCGGGAAGCTTCCCTCCGACGGTGAGTTCGACGGCAGTGGCGTCTGGATCCCACTGGCGACGGGCAACACCTCCCACGTGCCCGGGATGACCGCCGAGGAGGTGTACGTCTTCACGCGGCTGGCCGGTGACAAGGTCGGCGCCACGAAGATGGACCGCCCCGAGGACGTCGAGCCGTCGCCGCGCACCGGCCGGGTCTATGTCGTGCTGACGAACAACACCGACCGCGGCAAGCCGGGCAAGGCGGGCGTCGACGAGGCGAACCCGCGCAACCTGAACAAGCACGGCCAGATCCTGGAGCTCGCGGAGTACGGGGACGACCCGGCGGGCGACGGGTTCGCCTGGCGGCTGTTCCTCGTCGCGGGCGACCCGAACGACCCGGCGACGTACTTCTCCGGCTTCCCCAAGGAGAAGGTCAGCCCCATCTCCTGCCCGGACAACGTGGCGTTCGACCCGCACGGCAACCTGTGGATCGCCACGGACGGCAACCAGCTCGGCTCGCACGACGGCCTGTTCGGGGTTGCCACCCAGGGCGAGCGGTGTGGTGAGCTCAAGCAGTTCCTGACCGTGCCGAGCGGTGCCGAGACCTGCGGTCCGGTGGTGCAGGACCGCCGCGTGCTCGTCGCGGTGCAGCACCCGGGCGAGATCGACGGAGCGTCCGTCGAGAAGCCGGCGAGCAGCTGGCCGGACGGCCCGGGCAGGATCGTGCGCCCGTCGGTCGTCGCTGTCTGGCGCAACGACGGCCGCGACATCGGCGTCTGAGCCCCACCCGCGCAAGCGTTCACGCGGTGGCGACCTGGCGGCGCCACCGCGTGAACTGCGCCTCCGCGTCCCCCGTGTAGGACCACGGCACCCGCACCGCCCGCCCGTCCAGCAGCCGGAACGCGTCCGCGGCCTCCGCGGGCCGTCCCGCGTAACAGGCCGCGTGCGCCAGGTAGTTCAGCTCACCGACCTCCTCGGGGGGCACCGGCCCCGCCGCGCGCATCCCGAGCCACCGCTCCCAGGTGCGGCACACCTCGGTCACCGCAAGCTCGTGGTCCCAGTGCTGCTGCCCGGTGCGCGGCGCCACGACGGGCCGCCCGTGCGTGGCATCGGAGACGTACCGGTACTCCTCGACCCTGGCGACCTGCACCAGCACCGGAAGCGACGAACCGGGCGGCGCCGCGCCCGCCGCGTCGCGCGCGAAGTCGTACATGGTGCCGTGGGTGCCGTGCCAGCGCGCCGAGTAGTAGCGCAGCAGCTGTGTATGCCCCTCCATGTGGTGGGGGTCGCGGCGCAGCAGTTCGTCCCACCACTGCGTGATCCGGCACCGGGCCCCGTCCTCGTACAGCCGCGCCACGGTCAGCAGTGAAGCCCACGGCATCGGGTCGGACGGGCAGGCCTCGGTGGCCCGCAGGCAGCACCGGACGACCCGGTCCACCCGGTCCTGGTCGACGGCGATGCCGCGGCCCGCCATGACGGCCCGCCCGAAGAGCCGTACGACGTCGGTCGCCGCCTTCAGCACGTGCGCGTCGGCGTTCTTCGGTTCTGCGGCGAGCCAGGTCTCCACGGTGGAGCTGCCCGCGGCGGCGTGGGCGAGCAGCCGGGTCCGGTGGGTGCGCAGGGCCCACGCGTTGCCGGTGGTCTGCAGCAGATCGCGTACGCCCTGCCAGCGGCCGATGACGATGTCCTGGCGGGCCGCGGTGAGCGACCGGTCGCCGAAATCCGGGTCGAAGCGCACGGGTGGGGGGGTGCGACGTCGGCGTGCAGCCATGCTCGGAGAGTCGTCTCCTCTCGGGGCTGGTGGGGAGAGGGGCCGGGGATCAGAAGTCGGTGACGATCGTGGCGGAATCGGTGTAGCCGGACGAATCCTCGGCCTGCACGGTCCGTGAGGCATCGAGTTTCGCCGGACGGTAGTACGAGCTGCCGCGCCGCCGGTACCGGAGCATCGGGACGACACCCACGGCAAGACCGCCGAGGCCGAGCGTGAGCGCCGTTCTGCTGAAGTCGCCGAGCGCCTCGAAGAAGATCCAGAACATGAAGAGCGAGCCGGTCAGCGGCCAGAGCCCGCCGAGGACGAAGTCCGGGACCGAGCGGAGGAGCAGTTTGCGGTACGCGACGACGGCGGCCAGCCCCGCGAGCCCGTAGTACACGGCGATCTGCAGCCCGATGGCCTGCACGGCCACCCCCAGGATCCGTTGCACGCGGCCGAGGGCGAGCGAGGAGAGAATCAGGACGAGGGCGACCCCGCCCACGGCAGCGACAGCCACCCACGGCGTGTTCCAGCTGCGGTGCACCCGGCCGAACGCGGCGGGCATCGTGCGGTCGCGGCCCATCGCGAACAGGGAGCGCGTGACCTGGATGAGCGTGGTCTGCAGGGTCGCGACGGTGGACAGCATCACCGCCACCACCAGGAGCTTTCCGCCGACGCCGGGCCACACCTGCTCCCCGAGCACGGTCAGCACGTTGGCGCTGTGCTGCTGGATGTCGTCGACGGAGAGGATCACGTTCACCGCGATCGCGAACACTTCGACGAGCGCGAAGACGGTGAGCACGCCGATGATCCCGGCCAGCCCCGCGGTGCGGCGGCTGTCGCGGGTCTCCTCGCTGAGGTTGCCGGTGACGTCCCAGCCCCAGTAGTAGAACGCGGCGATCAGCGCGCCGGAGGCGAAGCCGGAGACCCCGTCGAAGTGCCCGAAGCCGAGCCAGGACCATTCGAAGGCATGTGCGGCACCGGCCCCGGTGCCCGAGGAGCCGCGGACCAGCGCGACGACCGCGAAGAGCAGCAGGATCACCAGCTCGACGCCGGAGATGAGCAGCTGCGTTCGGGCGCTGAGCCGGGCACCGCCGAGCACGACGAGCAGCATCAGCAGGAACCAGCCCGCCCCGATGAGGGTGGCGAGTGTCGTGTTGTCGGCGAAGCGCGAGTCGATGACGGTCAGCGTCATCGTCCCCGCGGGCAGCGATCCGGCGACCATGAACAGGGTCGCCGCGACGACCAGCGCCCAGCCGCTGAGGAAACCGAGGAACGGGTGCAGGGTCCTGCCGACCCAGGAGTAGCCGGCGCCCGCGTTGACATCGATCCGGCCGAGCTGCCGGTAGGCGAGGGCGATGCCGAGCATCGGTATCGCGCAGTACAGCAGGGCGGCGGGCGCGCCGAGACCGACCGTGCCGACGAGCACGGCACTGGTGGCGGCCAGCGAATAGGCGGGGGCGCTGCCCGCGACCGCCATCACGATCGTGTTGAACGTACCGAGGACATTGGGCTGGAGCCCACGGCCGGGCCGGGCGGGCGTGCTGTGCATCGATGTCTCAACTGCTTCCGGAGGTACGGCGTGCCCGGCGGAGTCCCCGTACATCCTTCAGCGGCACGACATGTGGCGGCATGTCAGAAACAGATCTCCGAAACTCCGAACGGATGTGGTCGGTCCGTTCGAGAAGATCGTCCGCATCGTAGTCCCGTGGTTACAGCTGTGTCGGCTTGAGCGGTACGAGTGTTACGTGACTCCCGTACGAGGTTCAGAGTTCGGGCGGAAGGCCTACAGTCGGAGACATGGTTTCGGGTGAGGCACCGCAGGCGGAGGGAAGCGTCCGCGTCGACAGCTGGATCTGGTCGGTACGGCTGACCAAGACCCGCTCGCAGGCCGCTGCCGCCTGCCGCGCGGGGCACGTCAAGGTCAACGGGGACCGTGCCAAGCCGGCGCAGAACCTGCATGTGGGGGACGAGGTACGGCTCCGGCACGCCGGCCGCGACCGGATCGTCGTCGTGTCCAGGATCGTGAAGAAGCGGGTCGGCCCGCCGGTTGCGGCGGAGTGCTTCGTCGACAACAGCCCGCCCCCACCGCCGCGCGAAGCGGTCATCCAGGTGCCGGTCCGCGACCGCGGCACGGGCCGCCCGACCAAGCGCGACCGCCGCGAGATGGAACGCCTGCAGAGCCGCGGCCACGGGGACCGGCCGGCCTGAGCCTCCCGTCCCCCCGGACGGCGGGCGTGACGCGTTCGTCCGAGCCCGCGTCCGCCTGCGTCTACGGCTGCGGGGAGGCGATCGCCCGCGCCGCCGCGACCTCCTGGCGCAGCGGCGCAAGCACTCCCTCCTCGTCGCCCGGCAGCTCGGTCCGTACGCTCACCAGGTCCTCGCTCGCCCGCAGCCCCTCCGCCAATTCGCGGAGCTGCTGCTGGATCTCGGCCACTTCCTCCGGTGCCGGTTCCGGTGCACCGTGGTCGACCCGGACCCGTGCCGCCGTCGCCGCGTCCACGATTCGCTCGACCGCGACGACCAGGGGCCACCAGGCGGCGGCCCGGGTGCCGACCGGGGGCGGTTCCGTGAGGGCGCGCTGGAACTCGGACCGTACGGAGGACAGATCGCGGTAGATGCGCCGCCGCGCCCGTACCCGTTCCGCCTGGTCGACGGGGGATGTCCGCTCGCCCCCGCGACCGTCACTGCCGGGGTCGAAGGCGCACGCCACATAGTCGGCGATGTCCGTGACCGCGTTGGCGAGCCGGTGTCCGATCCGGGTGTGCCAGCTCTCCGGCCACAGCAGATAACCCGCCACGAGCACGATCGCGCAGCCGAGGAGACTGTCCACCAGGCGCGGCTCGACCAGGGCGACGCCCTGGTGGTTCAGCACGTCGGACAGCAGCAGGATGACCGGCGTGATGGCCGCGGTCTGGAATGCGTACCCCTTGGCCGTGAACGCCGGGATCAGCGCGGCCAGCACCACCATCACGAGCACGTCCCACCACCCGATCGGCACCGCGGCGAGGATCGGCGTGGCGATGACGAGACCGGCCGCCGTGCCCACGGCGCGCAGCACCGCACGCGAGAAGACCGAGCCGAAGTCCGGCTTCAGCACGAACGTGACGGTCAGTGCCACCCAGTAGGAGCGGTCCACGGCGACCAGCGAGGTCAGCGCCTGGGCCAGGCCGATGCAGAGGGCCAGTCGCAGTCCGTACCGCCAGGACGTCCTGGAGAACAGCACGGTCCGGGTCGCCCGCCGCATTCGTACCCCCAGCGCGGCGGGGCGTCCGAGCCGGTCGTCGACGTTGTACGGATCGACGTCGGCGTTGTGCACGACGGCCGCCGCGTGACGCAGCGCGCCGTCCACGGCCCGGGTGGCGGGCGAGTCGGGCGCGGGCAGCTCCGGTTCGGCGCCCCCGGTGCGGCTCTCCTCGACGGCCGCCGCCAGTTCCCGTACCGCCGCCGGGATCGCGTCGGGCAGCCGGGACCGCCGCACATGCACCGCGGGCGCCGCCTCGACGAGCGGGATGACCACATTGAGCTGGGCGAGCAGCCGCACCATCGCGCCGCTGCGCCCGTGGTAGCGGGCCCGGCGGGCGAGGATCAGGTCGTACGAGGTGTTCAGCGACTGGGTGACCGCCTGCCGCCGCTTCTCGTACGCGTCGGTGCCCGCGGCGGCCAGCAGATCGGCGACGGCGAGGTACGTGTCCGCGACCGCGACCCGCTCCGGCAGTTTCCGCCGCATCGGCCAGGCCAGCAGCGTCAGGGCGAGCACGAACAGTCCACCGAGTGTCAGCAGCAGCGGCGCCACCCACCAGGGGGCCGGCAGGGGCAGTCCGGCTCCGACGACCGAGTTGAGCAGGAGCAGCAGCCCTGAAACGGACGCGACCGCGCCGATCGTCGACATCATCCCGGAGAGCAGCCCGACGGCGGTCAGCACGGCGACGGCGGCCCAGCCGGTCCCGTACACCAGCGTGCCGAGCATGATGCCGACCGCTCCGAACAGCTGGGGCACGGCGATGTTCAGGACTCGCATCCGGTACGCGTCGGCGGTGTCGCCGATGACACCGGAGAGCGCGCCCATGGAGACGAGCGCGCCGTAGGCCGGCCGGTCGAGCGCGAAGCCGACGGCCAGTGGTCCGGCCATGGCGATGGAGGCGCGGACGGCGGCGGCCCACGGGATGGGAGCGGAGAGCGGACGGAGCCCGCTCAGCAGCCAGCTCGGTGGTGCGGCACGCTTCCGTTCCGCCTCGGCCTCTGTCAACGGGCTCCCCCTACGACGACGTACGGTCAGCTCTGGTAGCCCTCTGCTTCGTCGGCGGGACGGATCCTTGCCGCGTTCGGGTCGTCGCCGAACTCGCCGAGGGCGCGACGCTGCCGCAGCAGGTCCCAGTACTGATCGAGTTGGACCTCCACGGTACGCAGGCGCGACCTCTCGTGGGCCCGGAGGCCCCGTTCCGGGTGGAGCGTTCGCGAAGGGTCCGCTCCTCGGAGATCAGGCCGCCGATGTTGTCGAAGATCTCCTGCCCGTCCCTGTCGTCTCCCCCCGGAAATTCTGAACGCGGGTCAGAGCGCGAACAGGGTCTTGCCACGGGCGCCGCCCGTGCGGTTCCGGTCGAGCGCCTGCGGGGCCTTCTCCAGCGGGAGTTCGATGTCGATGGGCACCTTGAGTACGCCCTCCAGGGCCCCCGTCGCCAGGACGTCGAGCAGCACAGGTGTCGGCTCCAGGTGGAAGTCGATACCGCTGACACCGGCGGGAAGGGCGGCCCGCCAGGCGACGCCCCGTGTGGAGACGGCCACACCCCCGGCCCGTACCAGTGCCGCATGCGCCACGAAGCCGTCCGGGGTGGTGGACACCAGGTCGACGAGCGCGTCGACGCCTTCCGGGCACGCCTCCCGCACCGCCGCTTCGAGCGGAAGGGCCGTCGTGTCGATCGTGACCGCGGCGCCGAGCGCCCTCATCCGCCCGCGCTCCTCGCCGCGCACGGCGGCGAGGACGCGCAGGTCCCGGGCGGACGCGAGCTGGGTCAGATAGCTGCCGACGCCGCCCGCCGCCCCGATGACGAGCAGACTCTCGTGGCCGCGGAGCACCACGGTCTCCAGGAGCTGCGCCGCGGCCATCCCGGCGGACGGCAGCGCCGCAGCGGTCCGGAGCGGGAGACCGTCCGGGACCAGGGTGATCGTGGAGTCCTGCGGGACGGACACGTAGTCGCAGTACGTGCCCGCGCCGGCCGGTGATCCGCTCACCCGGCCGAAGACCTCGTCGCCGACCCGGAAGCGGTTCTCGCCGCTGCCGATCATGTCCACCCGGCCTGCGTAGTCCACGCCGACGACCAGCGGGAACACCGGCTCCGCAGAACCTTCCCGGGCGTTGTCCGCGATCTGCCAGTCGCACGGGTTGAGCGCGGCGTACACGATCTTCACCCGCACCTCGCCGGCCCGGGGATCCGGCTTGGGAAGCTCGATCAGTGAAGGATCGGCCCGGAACGCGCTGACGGCTATGGCTCGCATACGGAAGACCTCTCAGTCGACCCCGACGGTCACGCAGTCCTGGACTCCACTCTTGCCCGGCCCGCTCGACGCCGCACGTCGAACCGGGCGCGGCGCCCGGCGCTCAGCCGGCGTGCAGGTCGAGCCCGACGTGGAGCGCCCGGTGGTCGGTGCCGTCGAGGCGCAGGAAGCGGGCGGACCGTACCGAGAAGTCGTCGCTGACCAGCACATGGTCGATCTGGGTGCGCAGTGGGGTGGAGCGGTCCGCGGGCCAGGAGTACGTACGGGAGGCGCCGGCGACGCGGGCGCTGTCGTGGAGGCCGCCCGCGTCGAGGACGGCGCGGAACGCGGCATGGTCCTGGGAGGCGTTGAAGTCACCCGCCACGATGGTGGGGCTCCCCTTCGAGCCTGCCGCGAAGTCCCGGACCCGGCCGAGTTCCGTGCGCCACCCGCCGACCATGCCGGGGATCGGTGGCATCGGATGCGCGAGCTGCAACCGGACGTCCTGGCCCGCCACGACGGCCACCGAACCCGGCATCGCCATCACCCCGTCGATCCCGCCCGTCAAGCGCAGCGGATGACGGCTGAGGATCGCCGAACCGAGCGAGCCGTCGAGCCGGACGACATTGCGGTACGGGTACGCGGTGTGCGGGACCCGGGCGGCGAGGGCGTCGGCGCAGTGGAAGTCGCACTCCTCGACGAAGACGATGTCGGGCCGTGCACGGCGGACCGTGGTGATCAGTGCGTCGGTGGCGCCACCGAACTCCACATTGGAGGTGAGCACGCTCAGCCGGGCGAGGACCGGACCGTGCGCGCCCGTGGAACCGGGCCCGTAGGGGCGCAGGAACCACACGATCAGGGCGAGCACGACGGCCGCCCACACCATTCCCGTACGCCACCGGGCCAGTGCGGCGAGCCCCAGGCCGACCCCGCCCGGCACCAGCAGCCAGGGCAGGAAGGCGAGAGCCTGCGGCACGGGCGTCATACCGTCGGCGCCGACTGCCCTGAACCCGACGACGACGCTCACCACCACCAGCGTGAGAGCCGCACCCCAGAGCGCGGGTCGCCTGCGTATAGCCGTACCGGCGGGTTCGGTGCTGTTCACAGGGGGCCTTTCGCGAGGACCGGGCAGAGGGCTGCCCGCATCCTCTCCCGGGGCGGGGCGTGCCGGATCAAGCCCGTACGGCGGATCCCCGCCCCGTCCATCCCCGCGCGACCATCGCACACAGCGCCACTGCCAGCCCCGCACCGAGAACGATCCACACCGTCGTACGGAGCGAAGCCGTCAGCGCGTCGTAGACCGCCGCCGCCGCGTCGTGGTCGCTGCCCGGCACCCCGGCCAGCACCCGGTTCCGGGCGATCGCGATCAGTGCGCGCAGCACGAGCGCGCCGAGGGCGAATCCGAGCCCGACGAGCGCCGTGGCCGTCAGTGCGGAAAGGGCGGCGCCCCGGCGTCCCGGCAGGCCACGCACCGCCGCGACGGCCACGGACGCGAGAGCGAACAGCACGGTCCCGACCGCGGGCCAGATGCTGCCGGCGCGGAGCAGGCGGAAGGTGTGGCGCAGCTGGTCGGCGCGGTCGGCGGAGATCAGCGTGATCTCGGTGTGCTGGACCGGAATCCGGTCGGCGAGCGGCACCCCGCTGTCCAGCAGATTGTGTTTGACCTGCTCCGACACCGGCGCCAGATCGATGGTCACTGCCTCGCCGGTGTTTCCGTTCAGCGCGGCGGTGACCGCCTGGTGGGCGGTGCGGTTGGCGGCGTCCCAGGCGATACGGAAGGCATTGGTGGTGGCGAACGACTGCACCGCCTCGTACAGGAAGCCCCGCACGGTGTCCTGGAGCGGCCCGGCGTCGATCTGCTTCATCGCCTCGTCGGTGATCAGACCGGCCACGATGGCCTGTACATCGGGGTCGGAGGCGAGCGGTTCCACCGCGGCGACGTATCGGTCCGTGTTGTCGATCTCCAGATCGACCCAGGCGGCCAGCGCACTCAGCGGGACGAGGACGGCGAGCAGCACAAGCAGAACCGTCGACAACGCCACCGAGAGAGAGGTCCGCACCCCTCAAGGGAATCCCGGACGGCAGCGGTGCGCTCCGGGCGGTGCGCCATTCGAGTTGCCGGGCCCCACGACGGGGTGTGCCCTGGAGTGAACGGGGTGACGGAAGGAGCTTTCGGCCATGACGACACACGCTTCGATGCCGACGCGGCGGCGCACGCGGGCGCGCCCCCACCGCCCCAGCACACTCAGCTGGGCCATGCCTGTCGCCCTCGGTGTGATCGCGGGCTGGTGGGCGACGTCCATCGTGCGCGGCGGCGGTGTGCTCACCGGCACGCAGCTCGCGCTCGGTCTGATCACCGGCGCCGTGCTGGCGGCGCTCTGCTACGGCCTCGGCCGGGTACAGAAGCGACTGCCGACGGGAACCAAGGCCACCGCGTACGGCGTGCTGTTCGGCGGTACGGTCGGCTTCCTGTACAGCCTGTCCGACAAGAGCGTGCTCGCGTCCTCCGTCCTGGCCCTGGTGACGGGAGCCGCGATGTGGGTGTGCGCCTTCTACGCGTTCCACGTGACGGAGGACTGACTCCGCGCCCCGTCTCCTCCTTCATCCTTGACCTTCTCCGCGGGGGAAGCCCCAGCATCGGCGGGGCCGGGCGGGACCGTCCGGTACGAGGAGGTCTGCGGTGGAACGCGAGGACTCGCGGGCGTATCTGCTGCGCGGTGGTGAGCTGTTCCGGATCACGCACGACCACAGCTTGGTCCAGTCGATGATCGACGACGGTTCGCTCACCGAGGAGGAAGCCGCCTCGCATCCGCAGCGCGCCCTGCTGCTGGGCGCCCTGATGGGCGGCACCGCGCAGGACCATGCCCCGGTGCGCCCGGATGTACACCTGCGGGAAGTCCGGTCCGGCGACCGCTATCTGCTCTGCTCGGACGGCCTGTCGGCGGTGGTCGACGGTGCGGATCTGGCCCGGGAACTCGGCGCGGCGGACGGCCCCGACACGGCCGTACGGGAGCTGGTCGCCCTGGCGGGTGTGGCGGGGGCCCCGGACAACGTGATGTGTGTCGTCGCGGACGTGGTGGAGCTGTAGGAAAGGATTCGAGGAGGGGCGGCCCCGAACGGGACCGCCCCTCCTTTTCGTTCCTCGAGTTCACCCGGTCAGTCGCGGACGACCGTCACCGGGCACGGCGCGTGCTGGGTGACATGGAGGCTGACCGACCCGAGCAGGGTCGCCTTGAAGCCGCTGTATCCGCGTGCCCCGACGACCAGCAGGTTCGCGCCCTTCGCGCGGTCCAGCAGGGCCTGTGCGGGGTTGCCGATCACCACGATCTTGCTGACCGCGGCCGCGCCCTCGGCGCCGAGGGCCTCCTCCAGCGCTTCGGTGAGCGAGACGGTCGCCAGAGCCTGCGGATCGAAGTCCTCCGGCATACCCGGCATCATGGACGCCCAGCTGGTCGCGGGGTACTCCCAGCTGTTGACGGCCTCCACCGAGTCACCGGTCAGCTCGGCCTGGCGTACGGCCCAGTGCAGCGCCTTGATCGACGACTCGGAGCCGTCCACGCCCACCACGATCCTGCCCATCTCTGCCTCCAGCTCGGTTCAGCTCACATCTGCGTGATGCACCTCACGGTGCACTTTTACGGATAACTGTAATCAAACCGGACAGAGGTTCTCCGGGTGGGTCCGCCCCGCTCGGGCGGCGGCAGGTCAGTCCAGCCGCAGGTCGGCGAGTTGCTGCTCGAACGGCACCACCTCGTCGTCGAGCCCCGGTGCCCTGGACGCCCCGGAGACCGCCCGGCCGCCCGCGATCATCCCCGCGAGTTCGCCGCCCGCGCGCCGGATCCGGGACGGCAGCCCCTCGGTGTACTCGTCACCGGACGAGCCCCAGTCCTCCGACGCTGCGTACACGGACGTCGGCACGACGGTGGCTCGCAGGTAGGCGAAGAGCGGCCGCATCGCGTGCTCCAGGACGAGCGAGTGCCGGCCGGTGCCGCCGGTCGCCGCGACGAGGACGGGCTTGCCGGTCAGCGCCGTGTTGTCGATCAGGTCGAAGAACGACTTGAACAGCCCGCTGTACGAGGCGGTGAAGACCGGCGACACGGCTATCAGGCCGTCCGCCGCCGTCACCGCGTCGATCGCCTCGCCCAGCGCCCGCGGCGGGAACCCCGTCACCAGGTGGTTCGCGATGTCGACGGCGAGATCGCGCAGCTCGATCACCCGGACCTCCACCGGCCGGTCCTGCTCGGCGGCCAGCCGCTCCCGGGCGGCGGCCGCCAGCCGGTCGGCCAGGAGCCGGGTCGACGACGGCTGGCTCAGCCCTGCGGACACCGCGACGATCTTCAGAGCCTCGTTCTGCATGGTGGGTCAGATCTCCTTCGTGCGGGCGGCGACGGCCGGGTGGACGGGGGCGGACTCCGGCACTCCGGCCGGCCGCATGTTGGCGAACTCCTTGCGCAGCACCGGGACGACCTCCTCGCCGAGGATGTCGAGCTGCTCCAGCACCGTCTTCAGGGGGAGTCCGGCGTGGTCCATCAGGAACAGCTGGCGCTGGTAGTCGCCGACGGCGTCACGGAACGACAGGGTCCGTTCGATGACCTCCTGCGGGGAGCCGACGGTCAGCGGTGTCTGCTGCGAGAAGTCCTCCAGTGAGGGCCCGTGTCCGTAGACCGGCGCGTTGTCGAAGTACGGGCGGAACTCCCGTACCGCGTCCTGCGAGTTCTTCCGCATGAACACCTGGCCGCCGAGGCCGACGATGGCCTGCTCGGCGGTGCCGTGCCCGTAGTGCGCGTACCGCTGCCGGTAGAGGTTCACCATCTTCTTGGTGTGCTCGATGGGCCAGAAGATGTTGTTGTGGAAGAACCCGTCGCCGTAGTACGCGGCCTGCTCCGCGATCTCCGGGGAGCGGATGGAACCGTGCCAGACGAACGGCGGGACGCCGTCCAGCGGGCGCGGGGTCGCGGTGAAGGACTGCAGGGGTGTACGGAACTTGCCCTCCCAGTCGACGACGTCCTCCCGCCACAGCTTGTGCAGCAGGGCGTAGTTCTCGATGGCGAGCGGGATGCCCTGGCGGATGTCCTTGCCGAACCACGGGTAGACCGGCCCGGTGTTCCCGCGCCCCATCATCAGGTCGACCCGGCCGTCCGCGAGGTGCTGCAGCGTCGCGTAGTCCTCGGCGATCTTCACCGGGTCATTGGTGGTGATCAGCGTCGTGGACGTCGAGAGGATCAGGTTCTCGGTGCGGGCGGCGATGTAGCCGAGCGTGGTCGTCGGCGAGGACGGGACGAACGGCGGGTTGTGGTGCTCGCCGGTCGCGAAGACGTCCAGGCCCACTTCCTCGGCCTTCAGGGCGATCGCGAGGGTCGCCTTGATCCGCTCGTGCTCGGTCGGTGTCCTGCCGGTGGTGGGGTCGGTGGTGACGTCTCCGACGGTGAAGATCCCGAACTCCATGGCGCCCGCCTCCGTGGGGGTGATGGTTGAACCTTGAACTACCTGGCACACCCTACAACGGGGCACCCGTTCTCCCTATTCCGCCGCCCGGAGCGGGGATCCCGGCGGTGCGTAATCTGGACGGGGAGACAGGCCGGCAACGCGCCGGCCCGAAGGAGGCAGGGCCCGTGAGCGAGAGCGAGAGCTGGAAGGAACGCGGTGTCGCGCTGCGCGTCTTCGTCTACGTCTTCGCCACGCATCTCTTCGCGGGCTTCGTCTACCTGCTGTTCTACGTGGGCGAGCACGCCCACAAGTGAGTCGCCCGCCGGGCGGAACGCCGACGGCCGCGAGGGCCCTCGCCGTGACGGCGGCAGGAACCCCCACCGCCGTGGGCTCGGGATCCGACGGTTCCCCTCGCGACATGCGGGGCGGTGAGCCCGGGAGAAGGCGACCCTGTTGCTCGGCATGTCCAAAGGGGCTCCGGTTCCCGGAGCGGGTAATGGCCACCGCCCGGCGGCACCACACGATCACCAGCCGTATGCCGCACAGGTGCATCGAGCTGTGTGCACAGGGACGGGGCCCGCGTTCGGCCCGAGGCTGTCCCGTACGGGAAGCGGCACGGGGCCGCCAAGGCCGGGTGGGCGGAGCCCGACCGCGTTACACTCGGCGCATGACCTCCGTACCGTGCCGAAACTGGTGGCGCTCCACTTAGGAGCGGCCGCCTCATCTGCACGGAACCAGGGCCGTTCGATATGGACGGCCCTCTTCTCTGCCCTCGTACGGGTACGGATGCCGCTCCCGGCGGGCCGTCCTCCACGCAACCAGCACCCGCGAGGAGAGACCATGACCGCCACCGCCATCGCCGCCGCCGCACCCGTCACCACCCCCGCCCAGCGCCGCAGTGCCGAGCTGGAGCAGCAGATCCAGCAGGATCCCGGGCGGTTCCGGGTGATGACCGGGGACCGGCCCACCGGGGCACTGCACCTCGGGCACTACTTCGGGACCCTCCACAACCGTGTCCGGCTCCAGGACCTCGGCGTGGACGTCTTCGTGATCATCGCCGACTACCAGGTGCTCACCGACCGGGACGTCGCCGACCGGCTCACCGAGCACATGGAGGGGATGCTGCTGGACTACCTGGCCATCGGCATCGACCCGGCCCGCACCACGATCTTCAACCACAGCGCCGTGCCCGCGCTGAACCAGCTGATGCTGCCGTTCCTCAGCCTCGTCTCCGTTGCCGAGCTGAACCGCAATCCCACGGTCAAGGACGAGATCGCACACTCGCGGCAGTCCGCCGTCAGCGGGCTGATGTTCACGTATCCCGTGCATCAGGCCGCCGACATCCTGTTCTGCAAGGGCAACCTCGTCCCCGTCGGACAGGACCAGCTGCCGCACCTCGAGGTGACCCGGAGCGTCGCCCGCCGCTTCAACGAGCGGTACGGGACGGTCTTCCCGGAGCCGGACGCCCTGCTCTCCGCCGCGCCTCTCCTGCTCGGCACCGACGGCGGCAAGATGAGCAAGAGCCGGGGCAACTCCATCGCGCTCGGCGCCACCGCCGACGAGACCGCCCGGATGATCCGCGGGGCGAAGACGGACACCGACCGGCACATCACGTACGAACCGGAGACCCGGCCCGAAGTGTCGGGGCTCGTACTCCTCGCCGCGCTCTGCCTCGACCGCGACCCGTACGAGGTCGCCGAGGAGATCGGGGACGGGGGTGGCGCCGTGCTCAAGCGGACCGTGACGGACGCCGTCAACGAGCGGCTGGCGCCGGTGCGGGCGCGGCGGGCGGAGTACGCGCAGGACATGGCGTACGTACGGTCGGTCCTGCGGGCCGGCAACGAGCGAGCCAATGCCGTCGCCGAGGCCACGCTGGCGG
Source organism: Streptomyces sp. NPDC057486 (assembly GCF_042802415.1). Classification (NCBI taxonomy): domain Bacteria; kingdom Bacillati; phylum Actinomycetota; class Actinomycetes; order Kitasatosporales; family Streptomycetaceae; genus Streptomyces; species Streptomyces sp. NPDC057486. The sequence goes on from NZ_JBHVEE010000020.1 coordinate 48,418, forward strand.
AGGTACGGGGGGTGATGGGGGGCCTGCTGTAGCGATTCCGGCCAGGTCGGGGCAGCCGGACCGGGCCGGACCGGGTCGGCTCCGGGGCAGGCGTTGCGTGCCGACACGTCCGGGAGCAGTGCCGCGATGTTCCAGGCGTCGTCGGCGCCGCCCTGACGACCTGGCGCAGACTCGTCGCCTCGGTGGGCGAAGCGGCCCGTCACCGAGCCGTCGAGTCCGTGCTCGCCGGCTACCGGCAGCGCGGCAGGGCGGTCGTACGCACCGTCTGGGCCAATGTCCCCCCGGCCCGCGTCCGGCACGTTCGCCCGACGCCCTCGCCCGCGCGCACCGGCACCCTCGGCCAGGGCGTGGACGCCCTCGAGGCCGACGCCGCCCCCGTGTGCCGGTCGGCCTAATGCAGCGTCACTGCCCTTCGTCGGCGCAGCAGTTCCGCGAGTCCGCGCCGGGTCGCCGCGATCACCACGCGGTCCTCGGCGCGCAGCACGTACCCCGGGTGCAGGTTCCAGATCAGGCCCGACGGGTGGTCCGGGGAGGCGGGTGCGACGGTCGTCAGGTCGGGGTGGCGGTCCTCGCGCGGGGTCGCGTCCAGGGCCAGCACTCTCCATGCCCCCGCCCGGAACGCCTGCTCGACCGTCCGGCCCTCCAACTGCGGGTGGCCCGCCACCTCGATCGCGGCGAACAGCATCACCTTCCGCTCGACCGGGATCGCGCCCAGGATCTGCCGTCCCATCATCGCGACGGCGAAGGACGGGGCGGCCAGATGGGAGACGGACCGGGAGCGGGTCAGGGCCTGCGGGTGGGCGGTGCGCAGGGTGCGGTAGACGGCGGTGGCGAACTCGTCGTCGAAGAGGCGCAGCGCCACCCGCAGGTCGGGCTTGACCGAGCGGGCGTAGAGCGCCGCCTCCAGGTTGGTGGTGTCGATGCTGGTCAGGGCGAGAAGGGCGCGGGACCGTTGAATCTTCGCGGCTTCCAGGACGCCCTCCTGGGTGACATCCCCGAGGACGACGGGTACGTGCAGTCGCCGGGCCACCGGGATACCGCGTGCGTCCGGGTCGTCCTCCACGCACACCACGGGGATGTCGAGCTCGCGGAGCCGGACCAGCACCCTCGTACCGATCTTGCCGAGCCCCAGCAGCACCACATGGCCGGAGAGTCCGCGCGGCGGGCGGCGCAGGGACGACGCCGTACGCAGGGAGCCGAACGCTTCGAGGACGCCCGCCACCAGCAGCGGCAGCAGCATCAGGCCGGCGATTCCGGACAGCAGTTGGATGATCTGTCGCGCGGTGGGGTCGCCGATCGCCGGGTCACCCATCGCGAAGAGGTCGAGCAGGGTCAGGTACGCGGCGTGCAGGGGGTGGTCGCCCGTGGTGAGGGTGGAGGCGACGGCGAGGGCCAGGACCGCCGAGCCGACCCCCAGCGCCGACCAGCGCAGACGGCGCGAGAAGATCTGGCTCAGCGGGGCGCCGCGGCCCCCCATGCGCAGCTTCGGACCGTCCGGTGCGGCCTCGCGGATGGCTTCCAGGACCACCGTGCCGCGCCCGGTCGCCGCGGCCACCTGTTCGTGATCGGGCAGGAGTTGGGGTCCTTCGGCGCCGCTGCTGTCGGATCCTTCGGCGCCCGCCGGGTCGTGCGTGGTGGAGGAGAGCAGGGCGAGCGTGCAGAGTCCGGGGTCGGCGACCTCGCCCTGCCGGGGCGGGGTGCGTTCGACGGCCCGCAGGAGCAGGCCCTCCGCCTGGACGACCTTGCTGGAACCGGTGAGCGCGGTCGCGGCGAGCGCCGGGGCGGCGGTGTCGGCGTCGGAGAGGACCGTGGTGGACGCGTCCAGCGCCGTCGGGTCGAGTCCGGGGACGGCGACCGCGGCGGCCTGGTCGAGAAGGGTCTCCAGGTACTGCCCGAGCTTGCGGTTGTAGAGACGGATGACCAGCCGGACGCGGGGGTTGAGGCGACGGGCGGTCAGCGCGGCGCGGATGTTGCGCTCGTCGTCGTCGTAGACGAGTGCCAGTGCGGTGGCGGTGTCCACGCCCGCTTCCTCGAAGGCCTCGTCGGACGGCTCCGCAGCCTCCAGGATGCGGACCGCCTCGACGCCGGCGTTCGTGTCGTCGTCGGAGCTGCCGGTCGTCCCGTTGCTGCCGTTGCCGCCGTTGCCCAGGTTGCGGTTCATCGCCGCCGACATCCGTCCGAACAGTGTCGCCGCGCGGCCGCGTTGGGTCAGCGGCAGCTCAGGTCTGCGCGGATCACGCCCGGGCGGGAGAAGGAGTGTGACCCGCTCCCCGTAGACGTACCGCAGCTCCACCGCCAGCCGCCGGGCCAGTGCGTCGTCGCCGCAGATGACCATGTGGCCGCTGAGGGGGGAGCGTTGGGGCTGCTGGGGAAGTGTGGACACGAATCCCAGCATGCCTTGCACACCTCCCGTTGTTCGACTCATTCCGGCCGGTCAGTGATCTTCGTGTGCCGTCGGGGTGCGTGGAGCCGCGTGCCGGGCGGACTGCTCCGGGCCCGCGAGCGGGTGACGTGGGTCCGATGCGCGGACGATCGCCGCCTCGACCGCCGCGATCCGTTCGGAGAGCAGGTCCAGTGCCGCGACCGCCCGCGAGGCGGTGTCTGCGCTGCTCGGACGGGGGCGAGGGTTCGGGAAAGGGGTGCCGTCCGGGGCGCCGAGCGCCTGGGTGCGTACGTACGAGGCGGTGATCGCCGCCCATCGGTCGGCCTGTTCGGCGGTGAGGGTGCCGCGCAGAGCCGCCAGTTTCAGCAGGTTGGACTCGGCGCCCGTGGTGAGCGTCTGGGCCTCGCCCGCGTAGTGGTCGTCGATGACGGCGGCCAGTTCGGCGTCGTTCATCACGGGGACGATCCGCTCGGCGATCTTGTTCATGTTGCGGTACGAGCCCTGCAGCCGGAAGGGCGGCTCGGTGCGCGTCGTGTCGGTCTGCGCGGCCGAGGCGATGTACGCGGCGTTCACGGCGAGAACGGTCTCGCGGGCCGTCACGAGGTGGCGCAGGACCGCGGTGATCCTGTCCAGCTCGGCGGGGGTGTACGGGTGGTCGAGACGGTCCGCGTGGGCGAGGGGGCCTTCCCCGCTCGGACGGAGTCGGGAGCTTGGGGAAGGGGCCGTGCCGGAGGCCAGGCGGACGAGCCGCGCGAGGTCCTCGCGGGAGCGGCCGGCGAGGGGTGCCAGCACCGGGTTGGCGGTCAACGCGTTCTCGATGAAGCTCAGCGCGAAGATGTCGTCGCGGCCGCTCAGCACCTCGCCCAGGTTCCACACGTCGGCGCGGTTCGCGAGCATGTCCGGGATCCGGAACTGTTCGCCGGACTCGGTGTACGGGTTGCCCGCCATGCACACCGCGAACCGCTTGCCCCGTAGGTCGTAGCTGCGCGGCTCGCCGTCCCGGACACCCTCGATACAGCGGGTGGCGTCACAGAGGGGGATGAACTTCTGGAGCAGTTCGGGTGACGTGTGCTGGATGTCGTCCAGGTAGAGGAGTGTGTTGTTGCCCGCCTCCAGTGCGAAGTTGATCTTTTCGATCTCCCGGCGGGCTGTCGCGCTGTGTGCCTGCGCGGGGTCGAGGGAGGTCACGTCGCGGCCGAGCGACGGGCCGCTGATCTTGACGAGGACCAGGCCGAGCCGGTCGGCGACGTACTCCATGAGTGTCGTCTTGCCGTAGCCGGGCGGCGAGACGAGCAGCAGGAGGCCCTGCGAGTCGGTGCGCCGGTCGGCGTCGGCCGTGCCGAGCTGCTTGGCGAGGCTGTCGCCGATCAGCGGCAGGTACACCTCGTCGAGGAGCTGATTGCGGACGAACACGGACATCACGCGCGGCCTGTGGTCGTCGAGCCGCAGCCGGGCGCGTTCGGCGGTGACGAGGGCGGTGCGGGTTCGCTGGTAGGCACGGAAGCCCGGGACGGTATTCGCACGGAACTGCTGTGTGCGGGCCAGGAGTTCGTCGAGACGGACGGTCAGGCGGCCACGGTCGATGCGTGGATGGGTGCCCAGCAGGCCGTCCACGGTCGCCGAGAGCGGTGCCTCGCAGTCGTATCGGGTGAGCTCAGGTTCCGGACAGAGTTCGACGGCGACCGCCTCGGCGAGATCACCGCTCGGAAGGTCCGTTCCGCTCGCGGAGGCGTACGCGGTCAGCCAGCCCTCGACGAGCTGGCGGCGCGCCGGAAGGTCGTCGCGGAGGGCGTCCAGATCCTCGTCGTACGCCGAAGTTCCGGTGGTGCGGCGGAACTTGTCCAGGAAGGTGCGGGCGGTCGCGCTCGTGACGAACCCGGCGGGGCCCGAGGTCAGCTCCTCGAAGAGGTACGCGGCGACGGCAGGCGCGTCATCGGTCCCGATCCTGGTCGCCCATTCCTCCTGGAGCGCGTTGATCGCGGGCGCCAGGCCGAACGTCTCCCGGGCCCGGGCGAGGGAGGCGGCCCGGCGCGTCCAGGAGGCGCGGAGGACGTCGTCCGTGTCGTACGTCCAGAAGAGCTGCGCCGTCGCCCGTACCGAGGGCGGGACACGCAGCAGGCCGGCATCGGCCCGCAGTCGCAGCAGCGTGGTCAGGATGGCGGCGGCGTCCTCGTCGTGGACGCCCCGCTGATATCCCTCGTCGTACGCGGCCGCAGCCGACTCCCGTACGAGCAGGGTGAGGTCGGCCGGTTCGCGGGCGGCCAGGGCATCCGCGCCGTGCTCGTCCAGGAGGCGGGCTGCGAGGTGTTCGGCGCGGTAGACGGACGGGGACTCCGAGGGCAGCAGCTGGTCCCAGTACGGGCGGGTCGCCTCGAACGCCGGGTCGGTGACCGGAGCCCGGTAGTCGGTTCCGGTGACGGCGAACGCGAGCCGGTCCCCGGAGGGCACGAGCGTCAGGTCGAACGGCCGGGTGTTCACGGCGAACCGGTGCCGGCCGAGCCGGATCGTCGACCCGCCGTCCGCGTACAGCTCGCTGCGGTCGCGCAGGGCCCGCCCCGCCTCCTGGCGGGCCGCCTTCAGCCGTCCGTCGAGCTCCTCGGCCCGCACGGGGTCGCCGAGCCCGCGCAGTTCGTCAGCCGTGCGCCGGACCTTGGCGACCATCGGGTCGGAGGCGAAGTACGTGTGGACGGCGTCCAGGTCCGGGAGGGCGGACAGCCGCCGGGAGACGGTCTCCAGGACCCGGGCCGCCGAGTCCGCCAGCCGTTCGGCGCGGCGGGCGCGGTCGTCCTGCAACGTCTGCTTACGGGCCGAGAACGCCTCGTACACCTCGGTCCGCCGCTCGGCCAGCTCGGCGAGGAATCCGTCGTACTCGGCGAACCGGGACTCCAGGTTCTCCAGCTGAAGCAGGAGCCGGGCCAGTTGTTCGTCGCACGCGTCGGGGGAGTCCGTGACGGCCAGCGCACCCGTGACCGCCTGCCCGAGCAGGGCGAACTCGGCGGCGAACTCCGCCCGCCCTTCGTGATCGAGGAGCTCACGGCGGCGCGCGTCGAGCGTGGCCCGGGCCCGGTTCACACCGCCGAGGACCTCGGCGATCCGTTCCAGGATCGATGTGCGGACGGTCGCGTCCCCGATGTCGAGCCCGGCGACGACGTCGGTGACCGTCGCGAGCCCGTCCGTCATCTCGGTCAGCCGGTCGTCGAGCGCGGTCGCGTCCGCGACGGTGGTGAGCGCGGACGCGTCGGCGGTGAGCTGCTCGATGTCGTGGTGGTAGCCCGCGAATGCGTCGTCCCGGCTCAGGAACGCGACCGCGCGCTGGGCGGCGGAGGTGAGATCGGCGGCGGTGGCCGCCGTCAGCTCGGCGATCCGGTCGGTGTCCGCGTACCGCATCTCGCCGAGCGTCGCCAAGCGGCCGTGCGCGCGACGCAGTTCGGTGAGCTGGGAGACCCAGGCGGCGGCCGAGCGCGGGGCCTCGCCGCGGATGCGGCGGACGAGCGCGGTGAGGTGGTCCGCCGCGCCGGTGAGTGCCTCGGCGGCCTGCCGGGTCAGCTCCTGCACCGTCTCGAACTCGGCGAGGACCTGCTGCGCGGTGTCGTGGAGGGCGGTCAACGGACCGCTGAGTGAGCCGAGTTCGGGGTCGGTGAGCCAGTGGTAGCGGTCGGTGGTGCGGATGCAGTCGTCGACCAGCCGGGCGTACACGCCCGTCGTCGGCGTGGTCCGCGTCGCGCTGTTCGCCAGCGCGAGACAGTCGGAGATGCCGCGTACCAGATCGGCGTTGCCGACCCGGGCGAGCGGCCCCGTCCCGGCCGGGCGGGAAGCGGCATGGGTGTCGGAGACGTACGGGGTCTGCCAGCGCTGCACCGTGTGCACACGGACCGGCTCGGTCGACGCGGTGTCCTTGAGGAGGACGAGGGTGCCGTCGTCGAGCAGCGCGTGGCCGCGGCAGAGCAGCGGGGCGGCGACCTCCTGGCGGATCAGGTTGTAGGGGAGGAGCAGGCCGCGGCCGCCGTCCCGGGACCGGAAGAGGTAGAGGACGTCCTCGCCGTTGGGGGAGTGGACGGCCCCCTCGAAGACGGGGTCGGCGAGCGGCTCCGCGAGATCGAAGGTCTTGGCGGCGCCGGTGGTGAGGTACGTGCCGCCGGGGAAGATGATCCCCTGGTCCTCCGGCAGCCGGTGGCAGGCGGGCCCGATGGCGTCGAGGCGCTGGACGGTGGAGAGCAGCGTGTTGAAGACCAGGTGACGCCAGGCATCCTCGTTGTACGGGCGGATCCGCAGCAGGATCAGGGGGCCGACCTCGGCGTATTCGACGTCGGCGTCGGCAAGGGACTGGAGGGGTTCGGTGACCGGCTCCTCGTAGATCCCGTGCGGTGTGTCGGTGTCGTCGGCCGTCTTGACGGTCAGGGTGCCGCCGAGGGTGTCGACGAAGAGCGCGCCGCTGCCGCCGATCGCGATGTGCGGGTGGCGGCCGGGGATGTGCGACTCGCGGCCCGCCACGGTCCAGGTGAAGTCGTGCGAGGGCGGGAAGACGTGGTCGCGTTCGCCGCGCGCGTCGAGGAACGCGCCGGGGGAACCGTCCGGGGCGAGTGCCCAGCGCAGTACGCGGATGTCGTCGGCGGTCTCGCCGGTACGGAACACGGCGAGGAGCCGCCCGTCGACGCGGCGGAGACGGAGCAGGCGGGCGTCGCGGTAGTAGCGGTGCAGGGTGGTGAATTCGCGTACGAAGGCTTCGTCGGCGAGGAGAGCGTCCCGGCCCGGTGACAGATCGGGTCCGTGGAGGGTGAGTACGTCCCCGACCTCGGCGTCGCCGCGTGCGCCCGGTCCTCGCTCGAAGCCGAACAGCAACTGCCCGCCCACGGCGACGAGGTCGCGGGGCACGGAGGCGTGCTCCGTGCGGATCCGCTCGGTGGCCAGGAGACGGAGGCGGGTCGAACCGAACTCCTCGGTGCGATGGGTGTTGAGTGCTTCGGCGCGGTGGGTGAGCTCGGTGGCCTGTGCGGTGAGGCGGCGCCGCAGTACGTCGTAGGTGCCGCCGTCCACGGTGGAGGTGGGGTCGGTGTCCATGCGTACGGCTCCCTGCGAGATGTGGGTCGGGTGGCGCGGCCGCCGGCCGCGCTGTGTCCTCGAACGCCGGACGGGCTCGAAGTGGTCGCCCTTTCGGGCCCGTCCGGCGTTCGAGGGCGGAACCGGACCGGTTGGGCCCGAGGCGCGGGTGGGCTCTCGGGAGGTGGCCGTCCCATCGAGCCCGTCCGCCCTCCGGGGACGGAGCGGCCACCCCGGCGCCCGGGCTCGACGTGCCGCGCCTACGCCACCGGCGTCCCGTTGCGCGACACGGGTACATCAGGGGCATCCGCCGGCGCCCCGACCGGCAGGTCCGCCAGACCGAGCTTTCGCGCCGAGTCGAGGAGTTGGCGGACCTGTCCGGCATCCGCACCCACTCCCGGAGCGGCCAGCATCCGCATCAGCAGCGCCGACACCGTCAGGTTCTGCACATCGCCCGTCGAGACCGACCCGAGCACCCGCGTCAGGTCGTCCGTGAACGAGGACGACCCGTTCAGCCACGGGCCTGCGAGTGCCTTCGCGGTGTCCGAGTTCTCCACGAACCCGTCCACGCTCCTGCCGAGCGAGATCGACGAGACGAGCCGGTCGAAGAAGACCGAATCCCCGCCGACGATGTCGATGTCCGCGTTCTCCAGACCGGTGGCCAGGACCGTCGCCTGCGCCTCGGCGACCTGCCGCTGCACATCGAGTCCGGCCAGCCGGATCTCCTTCTCGGCGGCGAGCCGCAGCCGGTACTCCTCGTGCCCGCGCGACGCGTCGTCCAGCGCCGCCATCGCGGCCGCCTTCTCCGTGAGCCCGGCTGCCTCCGCCTTCAGCTTCTCGCCGATCATCGCCGCGTCCGCCGTGGCCTGCGCCTGCGTGCCCTCGGCTGTGGCGAGAGCCTTCAGCCGCGCACCCTCGGCCTCGGCCTTGAGCCGGGCGGCCGCGGCCCCGGCCTCGGCAAGACCGGTCTTCTCGATGACATCGGCGGCCGCCTCCCGTACCTGCACCTCGGCAAGTCCGGGCGCCGCGGACTCCGCCTGGACGCCTTCGGCGAGCCGCAGCTTGGCCCGGGCGTCGAGGTCCGCGCTCTTCAGCCGGGCCTCGGAGAGTGTCAACTGCTCCGCCGCCCGGTGCGTGGCCGCCGCCTCGGCCGCCTCAGCCGCCTTGATGTCCTTGACCAGCTTCTCCTGGGCCTCCGCCTCGGCCGCGATGATCACCGACTTGCGGGTGCGCTCCGACTCCTCGACCGCCCGCAGCGTCTTGATGGACTCCTCCTGCTCGGCGACCGTCCGGTCCACCGCGATCCGCTCCCGGATCACATCGGCGACCTCGCGGCGCTCGGCCTCGACCTCCTTCGTCGCGGCGATCCGGTTCAGTTCGGTCTGCCGTTCGCGCCCGATGACCTCGATCAGCCGGTCCTTCTCGATGCGCTCGTTCTCCACGGCGATGACCCGCTCGCGGTTCTTCTGCGCAACGGCGATCTCCCGCGCCTGGTTCTCGCGCTGGATGCCGAGCTGCTCCTCGGTGCGGATGAACGCGGCCTGCGCGCCGAGCCGTTCCTCCTCCTGGACCCGGGCGGTCGCCGCCTCCTCGCGGGCCCGTAGCGTCTCGACCTCGCGTCGCTGCTTGATCTCGGCCTCGGCCTGCCGGCGCTCCAGCTCCAGGATGGTCTCGCGGGCGTCGACGTTCTGCCGGGTGATCTCCTTCTGCTCGGTGCGCTGGTACTCGTTGGTGCGCACGTGCTCGATCGCCGTCAGTTCGGTGATCTTACGAATGCCCTGCGCGTCGAGGATGTTGGCGCCGTCGAGCTGCGCCATCGGCGTCTGCTCCAGGTGGTCGATCGCCGCGTCGTCGAGGTGGTAGCCGTTCAGATCGGTGCCGATGACCCGGATGATGCGGTCCCGGAACTCCTCGCGCTTGGTGTAGAGATCGACGAAGTCCAGCTGCTTGCCGACCGTCTTGAGTGCCTCGGCGAACTTCGCGGCGAAGAACTCCTGGATGGCGGCCTTGTCGCTGGCCCGTTCGGTGCCGATGGACTGGGCGACCTTGATGACGTCCTCGACGGTCTTGTTCACCCGTACGAAGAAGTTGATGTGGATGTCGGCGCGGATGTTGTCCTGGCAGATCAGGCCTTCACGCCCGGTGCGGCGCAGCTCGATCGTCTTCACCGAGATGTCCATGTACTCGGCCTTGTGCAGGACCGGCAGCACGACGGCTCCGGTGAAGGTCACGTCGACCTTCTTGGTCTTGGAGATGATCAGTGCCTTGCCCTGTTCGACCTTGCGGAAGAGCCGGCCGATGACGAGGAGCAGGGCGATCGCGATGAGCAGGACCACGGCGACGAGCACACCGAAGCCCAGGGAGATGGCATCCATGACAGTCCTTGACGGCTGGTGAGGAAGGTGAGAAGTGCGGGGCGCCCGCCGGGGCGAGCGGTCGTGTGCCGTGAGCCCCGCAGGCGGGGCGGCGGCTCAGCGGGTACGGCGTGGGGTGCGCGGCAGCGGCCGCGGGGGCTTCGGCGGGCCCGGGTCGAGCGTCACGTCGTACGGCGAGACCCAGAAGAACTCACCCTCGTCGTCGTACGCGTACAGGAGCCCCGCACTGCCCGCGGTGAACGCCGCCTCATCGGTCTGCGGCAACAGCCTGACCTGCACGATCGCGGTCGAGCCGTCGGCTGCCGCGACCTCGGCCTGGCCGAAGTCGGAGCTGACGGATCCGGTACGGATGATGCAGACCCGACCGAGGAAGTCCTGTCGGGACGGCGGGAGTTCGGCCGGGAAATGACGCCGGTAGCGGTGGACGAGGAATCGGACCACGGCCCAGGAGATCAGCAGCGCCCCGGCGAGTACGGCGCAGGCGAGTGCGGCCCGGGCGGTGCCGGTGACCGCGCTGCGGTGCAGCAGGACGGAGCCGGTCAGGCTGGTGAACCAGGCGACGACGACCATCACGGACACCGAGACGGCGACCGGCACACCGCCGATCCCGGCCAGGTCGGTGTCGAGGTCGGTGTCGAAGGAGTGATGGTCGGCCGCGCCCACCAGGACCAGCAGCCAGAAGCAGATGACGACGATCAGAGCGGCGCCGAAGAGGACGGCGGGGAAGGAGGATGCGGCTCTCAGGAATTCCTGCATCGGTCCACTCCCCCTGCCTGTCGGTGGGGGTGCGGCGGATGGGCATTCCGGCGGTGACTCCGGTGGCCGCGGCGCCGCCGATATGCGGCGCCGCGGGGGGCGGGGGGTGGCCCCCCCCCCCGAACCCCCCGATAACCCCCGGGGATATAAAAAAAAA
>NZ_JBHVEE010000020.1:59135-97106 GCF_042802415.1 Streptomyces sp. NPDC057486
CTTTTGTTTATAAGACACAGCTCCCCCTGCCTGTGGGGGGGGGGGGGGCGTTTGGGATTTCCGGGGGTGACTCGGGGGGCCGCGGCGCCGCCGATATGCGGCGCCGCGGCTGCCGGGTCGTCCCCCGTCCCCGTATCCCCCGATTTCCCCCGTGTTCCCCCGGTCGGTGCTGGGCCTGATCATGACAGCCGATATCGTCGTCTCGCACTGCCGGAATCCGGCAATCTTTGTACGTTTTTGATGCCGGGCACCGACACCTGCTCATATGCGTTGAGTAGGTGTCAGTGACGCATCAAAACTGGAGGCATGGGCGTGCCGGAGCCGGAGATTCCTGACGTGTATCTGGGGGATTACGCCCGCATCCTGGAGGAGGTCGCGGAGACCGGCCGCCGGCTGACCCGTGACGAGCTGGACGCCCGCCGCGCCCTGGGCCGCCAGGCGGCCGAGGCGGGATTCCAGCTGCGCGCCCTGGTCGGTCTCCATCTGGCGGCGACCCGCACCGCCTGGCCGCGCGCCACAGCCGCGCACCCCGCGTCCGCCGACTGCGTGCTGGCCGCGGTCGAACAGGCCGTCGATGCGACCGCCGAGGGGTTCGAGCGCGCCCAGCGGCTCACCGTGCGGCGGGAAGAGGCGGCGCGCCGCGAGTTCATCGACGATCTGCTGTACGGGCGCAGCGATTTGGGACGGCTCGCCGAGCGGGCCACCCGCTTCGGGCTGCGGCTGTCGCGCGCCCACGCGGTCGCGGTGGCGACGGGCCCGGCGGCGTACACCGAGACGGATGCGGTGCCCCGCATGGTGGAGGCGGCGCTGCTCGCCCGCTTCGACGGCCGGAAGATCCTTCTCACGACCAAGGACGGGCGCCTGGTCTGCATTGCCCCGAGCGCCCAGCCGGACGTCCTGCGCTATTTCGCCAAGCAGGCGCATGCGGCGACGGAGGGCGGCACGGTCGCGGTCGGCCGCCCGCACCGGGGCCCGGGCGGCGTCGTCCAGTCGTACGACGAGGCGCTCGACGCGCTCGACCTGGCGGACCGGATGGACCTGGAGGATCCGGTGCTGTACGCCGCCGACCTGCTCGTCTATCCGGTGCTGACCCGGGACCGGCAGGCGATGGCCGATCTGGTGCGCAGTGAGCTCGGTCCGCTCCAGGAGGCGCGAGGGGGCGCGGAGCCCTTGCTGAAGACGCTCGCCACCTACTTCGACGCGGGCTGTGTCGCCGCGGAGACGGCCCGCCGGCTGGCGTTGAGCGTGCGGGCGCTCACCTACCGGCTGGAGCGCATCCATCAGCTGACCGGCTCCGACCCGTCCGATCCGATGCACCGCTACACGCTGCAGACCGCGGTGATCGGTGCCCGGCTCCTGGACTGGCCCGCCAAGGAACTCTGACGGCCCAGCCGGGACCGGGCGGCTCCTCAGGGTTGTTCCTGCCGTCCCTGGCGGGTGCACGACGACAGCTGCTGCGCCTCGCCGCGTTCGGAGCGCCCGGATACGCCCCACTCGAGGACGCGTCTCCGCCTTGCGACGCATCGCATCCGGCGCCGCGCCCTGATCCAGCAGGATTGCGGGACAGCCCCCGGCCCCGGCAACCCTCCCGCATGCGGGGATGCGGACCTGCCTTTAGCGTGGGTGCGGGGGATTTCGGGGGTGCGCACCGAGGGAGACCCGGACCATGGCTCGTCACTCACGTCATGCGCGGGAGCCTGTCGAGGGGGAGCCCTCCGTGAGTGGCACGAGAGAGACCGCCACCTCCCCGCCGTCCCGCCCCGCATTCGACCATGAGCGCGGCCCGTCGCGCCGGTGGTGGGTGCTGGCGGTGATCGGTCTGGCCCAGCTGATGGTGGTGCTGGACGCCACCATCGTGAACATCGCCCTGCCCTCCGCCCAGCAGGACCTCGGCTTCTCCGACGGCAACCGCCAGTGGATCGTGACCGCGTACGCCCTGGCCTTCGGCTCACTGCTGCTGCTCGGCGGCCGGACGGCCGACCTGGTGGGCCGCAAGATCGCCTTCCTGACGGGTCTGGTCGGCTTCGCGGTCGCGTCGGCGATCGGCGGCGCCGCCCCGAGTTTCGAGGTCCTGGTCTTCGCCCGGGCACTCCAGGGCATGTTCGGCGCGCTCCTCGCCCCGGCCGCACTCTCCCTCCTCACCACGACGTTCACCGCCCCGAACGAGCGCGCCAAGGCGTTCGGGATCTACGGCGCGATCGCGGGGACGGGCGGCGCGGTGGGGCTGCTGCTCGGCGGGGTCCTCACCGAGTACCTGAACTGGCGCTGGTGCCTGTACGTGAATCTGCTGTTCGCCCTGGTCGCCTTCCTCGGCGGCATCCGGCTGCTCACCGCCGGCGCCCCTGCCGACCGCCGCAAGCTCGACGTCCCGGGCACCGTCCTGGTCTCGGCGGGGCTCTTCTGCATCGTCTACGGCTTCTCCAACGCCGAGTCGCACCCCTGGGGTTCACCGGAGACCTGGGGCTTCCTGCTGGCGGGCGGTGTGCTCCTGGCGGCGTTCGCCTGGTGGCTGACGCGGGCCGCGCATCCACTGCTGCCGCTGCGGGTGGTGCTGAACAGGAACCGTGGGGCGTCGTACCTGGCGATGTTCATCGCCGGCGGCGGCATGTTCGGCGTCTTCCTGTTCCTCACGTACTACCTGCAGAGGACTCTGCACTACTCACCGGTGACCGCCGGTCTCGCTTACATCCCGATGGTCTGCTTGATGATCGTGACGTCGATGACGACGACCAATGTGCTGGTGCCGCGCTTCGGCGCGAAACCGATCGTGCCGCTCGGCATGGGCATCGCCGCGTCCGCCCTGGTGTGGATGACCAGCCTGGACCTGACGAGCAGATACCTCACCCATGTGCTGCCCGCCCTGCTCGTCCTCGGCCTGGGCCTCGGCGCGATCTTCGCCACGGTGATGAACCTGGCCACGTACGGGGTGGCCGCCCTCGATGCGGGTGTGGCCTCGGCGATGGTCAGCACCAGCCAGCAGGTGGGCGGTTCGATCGGCACGGCGCTGCTGAACACCCTCGCCACCAGCGCCGCCATGAACTATCTGTCCGACCGCATGGTGACCCCCGCCAATGTCGCCCGGGCCCAACTGCACAGCTACTCCACCGCGTACTGGTGGTCGGCGGGCTTCTTCCTCATCGGGCTGGTGGTGACGGCGGTCCTGTACCCCAGGGGCGCACCCCGGACCCAGGTGGTGGAGGAGTCGGCGCCGGTCCGCGCCTGACGACCGGGCCTGCTCCCCCGGACCTTGCCCGCGCCATCCCGACGTCCCGCCGCCGCATGTCGTCCGGTGACACTCCGCCGACGGTCACAACACCTCTCCCTCCCGTGCTCGTCGACACGGGCGCGCGAGCACGGCAGTCGGACCGGTCTGTGACTCGCGTCGTGGTGGCGTCATGCCCGCAGTTGAGGGGAACGGATACGTCTCTGACGTCGGCTTGACGCAAGACCCCGCCTCCATGACGCGATGCATACGCGGCAAGGAGGCGGGGTCCTGGGGGCGGCCGGGGATTCGCTCGGGGGAGTCGCGAGCCCTCGGCCTGGCCGGGTGCGGTCCGATGGTCAGTCGGACCGCGGTGTGTTCCCGGCGGTTCGGGGGGCCGTCCGGCCGGCCCGGAGAGGGCGTCCGAAGCTGGTGGGGAGGGGTAGTGGTGCCCCTCCCGACACACGCCCTAGAGGTCGAACTCGTGCGGCGGAAGATCGAGCGCGAAGCACGCCTCCCGGACGACGGCCTGCTCCGACTTGTCGAAGTCGCCGTCGGCGCCGCCGATGACGATGCCGATCTGGATGACGGCACGCGCCTCGGCCGGCTTCTTCTTCGCCTTGCCGATCTCCTGGAGCACGCTGACCTTGCCGAAAGCGAAGTCGGCGGTGAGCTTGTTCACGTACTCGTTGAAGCGCCGCTGCAGGTCGTCCGCCGGGAAGTTCTGCAGCACCTCGTTGGAAGCGATGAGCGAGGCGACGCGCTGGCGCTCGGACGGGTCGACGGAACCGTCGGCGGCGGCGACCAGGGCGCACATGGCCATGCTCGCGTCGCGGAACGCACCGCTCTTCAGGTCGTTCTTCTTCGCCTCGAGCTGCGACTGCATCGTCGTCGCGGATTCCTTGATCCGATCCCACAGTGCCATGACGTCTCCATACGTTGCGTTGCGTTGCCGGAACGAGATCCAACTCTACAGGCGTGTAGAAGTCAGCAGGATGGTCGCCCGCTGTGTCCGGGAACCGGCCTTCAGTACGATGCTGCGACGCCGTGGCCGACGCGGCATCGCACGAAGGGCAGTCACCACGATGGACACGGCCGGGGCCAGCCACCACCCGCACAACGAACTGCCCGACGACAACGTGCCCCCGGAGGGCCCCGCCTCCGACGGCCGGCGCCCCCGCAAGCGCGGACAGGGCGAGCTGGAGGCCCAGATCCTGGCCGTTCTGCGCTCGGCGAACGGCCCCGCGACGGCGGGCTGGGTGCAGGAACACCTCGACGGCGACCTCGCGTACACCACCGTCATCACGATCCTGTCCCGTCTGTACGCGAAGAAGTGCGTGACCCGTGCCCGCCAGGGCCGCTCCTACACCTGGACGTCCGCCTCCGACGAGGCCGGTCTCGCCGCGCTGCGGATGCGTCGGGTCCTCGACGGCGAACGGGACCGCGAGGCCGTACTCGCCCGGTTCGTCTCGGCGCTGTCCCCGGGCGACGAGGAACGCCTGCGGGCGCTGCTGGCGCAGACGACGGAGAAGGACGAGGACTGACCGATGGGCGTCTTTGTCTATCTGCCCCTCGTACTGCCTCTGACCGCGCTGCCGATCGCGCGCCTCGCCGAACAGCGTCTGCATCCACGCAGCGCCACCCGCCTGCTCGCGGCCGTCGGCACGACGCTCGCCCTGTGCAGCACGGTGTGTCTGGCGCTGCTGATGGTGGTGGGCACGGCCCAACTGCCGGGCAATCCGCTGCCGGACGGCTGGTCGGACCCGGAGGTACGGGCGGCGGTGCCGTACGAGGAACGGGCGGGCGTCGTCGCCATCGGGGTGCTGGTCGCGGTCTTCGCGGCATGCGGGGCGACGGTCCACCGCCATGTACGCCAACGCATCCGGGCGAACCGGGCCCTGCAGTCCCTCCCGTCGCAGCCGTCCCCGGTCGCCGTGCTTCCGGACCCGGAGCCGTACGCGTACGCACTGCCCGGCGCCCCCGGCCGGGTGGTCGTGTCGACGGCGATGATGGAGTGCCTGACCGCGCGTGAGCGGCGGGCGCTCGTCGCCCACGAGCAGGCCCATCTGACCTCCCGCCACCACCGCTACCTCCTGGCCACCCAACTTGCCGCCCGGGCCAACCCGTTCCTGCTGCCGCTGCGTACGGCGGTGGCGTACAGCACGGAACGGTGGGCGGACGAGGAGGCGGCGCAGTCGATCGGCGACCGGCGGGCGGTGGCGGGTGCGGTCGGCAAGGCGGCGCTCTTCGCGCACCGTTCGCCGACCGCCGCGCCCGCGTTCGCCGCGTTCGCGGCGGTGGGCCCGATCCCGCGCCGGGTCGCAGCGCTCCTGGAGCCGGTCCCGCCGACCCGGCTGTGGCCCCCCTCGTCCGCGCATGTCGCCTTCGCGGGACTGGTGGCCACTGTCGGAACCACGGTGTCCGCGCTGTCGTCGCTGAACGCGACGGTGACGCTGGTGCGGATCCTGCACGAGGCGACCCCGCTCTGAGAGCGGTTCGGAGGAGCTCTCAGTCGGCGGCCGAGGCGTGTTCGACGACAGGCATCTTCTCGCGGGCGACAGGCACACTGCCCCCGGAGGCGCCGCCCCCGCCCTCGCCCCCGCCGTCCCGCCACGTCTGGATCCTGGCCACGACGGGCTGCGTCCAACGGGCGGTGAGCGGACCGATGATGACGAGAATCAGGACGTACGCGGTGGCGATGGGCCCGATACGGGGCTCGGTCGCCACGGCCAGACCGGCGATGACGATGGAGAACTCGCCGCGTGCGACCAGCGTCCCACCCGCCCGCCACCGTCCACGTGAGCCGATCCCGGCGCGTCGGGCGGCGTACCACCCGGTGCCGATCTTGGTGAAGACGGTGACGACGGCCAGCAGCAGCGCGGGCAGCAGCACGGGCGGAATGTCGGACGGATCGGTGGAGAGACCGAAGAAGACGAAGAAGACGGCGGCGAACAGATCGCGCAACGGCGTCAGCAGCTTACGGGCCCCCTCCGCGACCTCCCCCGAGAGGGCGATCCCGACGAGAAACGCGCCCACCGCCGCGGACACCTGCAACTGCTGTGCCACACCGGCCACCAGGACGGTCAGCCCGAGCACGACGAGGAGCAGCATCTCCGGATTGTCGGAGGACACGGCCCGGCTGATGAGCCGGCCGTGCCGCAGCGCCACGTACAGAACCAGGCCGACGGTACCGAGGGCGACCAGCAGGGCGAGGCTGCCCCCGGCCAGGCCGGCACCGGCGACCATCGCGGTGAGCAGCGGCAGGTAGACGGCCATCGACAGGTCCTCGATGACGAGAACCCCGAGAATGACAGGGGTTTCCCGGTTCCCGAGCCGCCCCAGATCGGTGAGCACCTTCGCGATGACCCCCGACGAGGAGATCCAGGTGACCCCGGCCAGCGCGACGGCCCCCACGGGCCCCCATCCGAGCAGCAGCGCGGCCACCGCTCCGGGCGTCGCATTGAGTACGAAGTCGACTGCCCCCGACGGGTATTGCGTCTTCAGGCTGGTCACCAGCTCGGACGCGCTGTACTCCAGTCCCAGCAGGAGCAGCAGCAGAATGACGCCGATCTCGGCGCCGACGGCGGTGAACTCCTCACTGGCGCCGAGGGGCAGCAGCCCCCCGTCCCCGAACGCCAGGCCGGCCAGCAGGTAGAGCGGAATCGGCGAAAGCCCTATTCGTCCGGCGAACCGTCCGATGATCCCGAGCCCCAATATGACGGAGCCGAGCTCCACCAGCAGTGCGGTCGTGTCGTGCACGGTCAGCCCTCCACAATGATCTCGGAGAGCGCGTCGACGCCCTCACGCGTACCGACGACGACCAGCGTGTCCCCGATGGCCAGCCGGAAGTCCGGCCCGGGCGACGGATGCGCGCTGTGCGTCCGCAGCACGGCCACGATCGACGCCCCGGTCCGCGTCCGGGCCCGGGTGTCCCCGAGCAGCCGGCCCCCGTACGGGGAGCGCGACCCGAGCGGTATGTGCTCGGTGACGAGATCGATGCCCTCGGTCCGTACGGCGTCGATGGGCGCGGAGTCGATGAGGTGGGCAAGTCCGGTCGCCTCCTGTGGAGTCAGAGCCACGGAGAGCTGACATGAATCGGGATCGTCGTGCTCGTAGAACCCGATGAACCGGCGTCCGTCGTGGTGGACGACGACGGATATGTGCTGTCCCGACTCGGTGATGTAGTCGTACTGCACACCGACTCCGGGCAGCGTGGTCCGGTGGGTTCCCATGGCTTCCTCCCGAGGCGTGCGACGGCATGACGACGCACTTGGTGATCTCTTTAACCTCCCATTACCTTAACCGGAGGCTTCCGCCGTCTGGCGTTCGCGCGCACGGAGACCCTGCTCACTGCGGATGTCGCGTGATCGATGCGCGGCCGCCGGGGCGCGGCCGAGGTCCGGACGCAGCCGTGCCCGGCGGTCCGCTGCTCACCGCCGGGCACGTGGGGGTCGGGAACGGCGTCAGTCGGTGATCTCGATCCTGCCGTTGTCCGCTGCCGCTGCCGATGTCGTGGCCGGTGCCTGCGCCGGGATCTCCGCCGCGGTGTCCGAAGGCGACCCGCCCTTCAGGTTCTTCAGCAGTGCCGCCAGGTCGACGCCCGTCGTGGCGGTGAGGAGTTCCATGCCCTGCGCGACGTTGTCCGCGACCGTGCGGGACAGCTGGCTCGCGCCGTCCGTCGAGATGACCGTCATCTTGTCGACGGCGCTGAGCGGTTCGGCGGCCTTGGCGACGACGTGCGGGAGCACCTCGACCAGCATCTGGAGCACCGCCGCGTCGCCGTACTGGGCGAACGCGTCCGCCTTCTTCTGCATGGCCTCGGCCTCGGCCGCGCCCTTCGCGGCGATGGCGGCGGCCTCCGCCTCGCCCTCGATGCGGACGGCGTCGGCGAGTGCCGAGCGGTGGAGCTTCTCGCCCTGACCGGTGAGACGGGAGCGCTCCGCGTCCGCCTCGGCTTCCTTGACCTGGGCGATGCGGCGGGCCTCGGCCTCCTGCTCGGCCCGGTAGCGGGCGGCGTCGGCGGGCTTGCGGACCTTGGTGTCGAGTTCGCGGTCGGTCAGGGCCGCCTGGCGCTGGGCGACCTTCTCCTGCTCCTCCAGGACTTCCTGCTGACGGGCGGCCTCGGCGAGCGGGCCGGCGGCGTTGGCCTTGGCCGCCGCCGCTTCCGTCTCGGCCTTGATCTCGGCCTGCTTGAGGTAGAACGTCCGCTCGGCGATGGCGATTTCCTCGGCGGCCTTCAGGCGGGCCTGCTCGGACGCGCGCTTGGCGATCGCCTCGGCGATGTCCGCCTCCTGCTTGGCGCGGGCGGCTTCGGGGCGGCCGAGGTCTTCGAGGTAGGAGCCCTCGGTGGTGATGTCCTGGATCTGGAAGGCGTCCAGGATCAGGCCCTGGCCGGAGAGGCTGGCCTCGGCCTCCTCCGCGACCTGGCCGGCGAACGCGGCGCGGTCGCGGATGATGTCCTCGACCGACATCCGGCCGACGATGGCGCGCAGGGCACCCGAGAGCACCTCCTGGGTGAAGCCGACGATGCCGTCCTGCTGCTGCAGGAACCGCTGGGCGGCGGCCCGGATCGCGTCCTCGTTGCCCCCGACCTTGACGATCGCGACGCCTTCGAGGTGGGACTTCACACCGCGCAGGGTGACGGCCCCACGCACGGCGACCGGGATGTGCCGGCTGGAGAGGTCCAGGGTGAACTTCTGCTGCACGAACGGGACGACGAAGACGCCGCCGCCGACGACGACCTTCTGCCCGCTGTTGTCGATGCTGGTGCGTCCGGTCACCGGATCGGTCGACTTCTTGCCGCGCCGTCCCGTGATGATGAAGGCCTCGCTGGGCCCGGCGACCTTGTAGCGGGTGATCACCACGAGGCTGAGGAGTACGAGGAGTACGACGACTCCGACGACGGCGGTCACAACTGGGCTCATAAGAGGTCCCCCCTGCCTCCCGATCGGGGACGGCAGCTTGGTTCAGTAGGTGGTCAACGCTCGACGGGGCGGACCGCGACCGAGGTGGTCGAGAGGGCGGCCTCCACCCAGATCTCGGTGCCGCGTTCGACCGGCACCGGGCTCTTCGCCGCGAGTTTCACGGGCTGGCCCGCGAGCCGCAGCAGGACCTCGCCGTACCCGTCGGCCGGGATGGCCGTGACGACGGACCCGGACGTGCCGACGAGATCGTCGCCCCGTGGTGTTGCGGCGGTCTGGTCGCGCATCAGGGCGCGGCTGAACTTCCAGGTCAGCCATGCCGCGACCAGTCCGGCGAACAGTCCGGCCGCGGTCGCGGCGACCGTACCGGCACCCGTGGTGCCGAGCACGATCGCGCCGCCGAAACCGAGCATCGAGAGGAATCCGGCAATGACGGGGAGGGACAGGAGGCCGTCGAAGAGTCCGTCGAGTACGCCCCCGAAGAGCCCTTCGAGGATTCCGTCGAAGATCAGGGAGAGGGCGAGGAGCACGACCCCCGCAATGCCCAGACCGAGAAACAAGGTCATGTGATCCCCTTTCCCGATCTTGGAAATCCCCCGGATATGTCCGTCGAGCTGGCTGGATGATGCCATACATGCTCGGGCCGTGACATTGCCGGGGTCCGGCAATCTTTTACTCGTTCTTGATGCTGGAGATGTGATCGGCGAGCGTGTCCAGCGACTGGAAGGTGGCCCCGAGGACCGCGACGTGCTTCCACCGCAGCACGCCGTCCGGCCCGATCAGGAACACGGCTCGGCGCACCCCGATCCCGGGCGCCGTGATCCCGAATGCCCGGGCGATCTCCCGCCCGGTGTCCGCGAGCAGCGGCATCCGCAGTCCGTAGGTGCGGGCGAACGACTCGTGACTGTCCACACCCTGTGGACTGATTCCCCAGACCTCCGCGTCGAGACCGGTGAAGGTCTCCATGCCGGAGGAGTAGGAGCAGAGCTGCTTGGTGCAGACAGTCGTGTTGTCGCCGGGGTAGAAGGCGAGGACGACGGTACGGCCCCGGGCGTCCGAGAGCGTGTAGTCGCGGCGCTCGAACGTGTCTCCGGCGAGCGTTCCGCCCGGCAGTGTGAAGTCCTGGACGAGCTGGCCGACTTGTGGTGACGATCCCATGGCGGTCCCCTTGTGTGCGACGGATGTGCGGCGTTCGGCGATGTTCCGGTACAGCATGCTCGGTACGGTGGTGGCTTCCGCGAGCAGGAGGTGGGTATGGCGGATCGGCGACCACCTGTGGCGGCTGCGGTACTCCTCCTGCACGGCGGTCGGGAGACGGGTACGGGGCCGCCCCCGCCCGGGCCGTTGAACCTCCCGGCCCTGCGCATGCGGCCGTTCGCGCGGGCCGTGATCCGGGCGACCCGGGACGA
This sequence comes from Streptomyces sp. NPDC057486, assembly GCF_042802415.1. Taxonomy (NCBI): domain Bacteria; kingdom Bacillati; phylum Actinomycetota; class Actinomycetes; order Kitasatosporales; family Streptomycetaceae; genus Streptomyces; species Streptomyces sp. NPDC057486. The sequence goes on from NZ_JBHVEE010000020.1 coordinate 69,668, forward strand.
GTCCGTCGATGTGGCGGTACGGTGCGTGCGGTACGGACACCTCGGGTGGAACGGGTCCCGGGAGGACGCCCTGCACGATGCCGTACGGGCGCTGGACGGCGTGCGGCGCGAGTTCGGCGAGGTGCCGGTCGTGCTCGTCGGGCACTCGATGGGCGCCCGAGCCGCCCTTCGCGCGGCCGGGCATCCCCTGGTGCGAGGAGTGGTCGGCCTCGCGCCGTGGTGTCCGCCCGGTGATCCGGTCACCCAACTCGCCGACCGGGACATCGTGTTGCTGCACAGCACCCGCGACCGCGTGACGAGTCCCCAGGCCTCCCAGGCCCTCGCCACCCGCGCCCGCCGGGCCGGCGCCCGCTCCTGTCTGGTGACGATCCGCGCCAGCGACCATGCGATGCTCCGCCGGGCATCGGCGTGGCACACGATGACGGCCGGCCTGGTGAGGGGACTGCTGGGACTGTCCGCGCTCCCGGCGCCGGTCGACGCCGCCCTCCACCTCCCGCTGGGCGCACCGGCGTCGGACGGCACGCTGGACTACGACGGGCTGCTCGGCAGGGGGGACGCCACGGCCGGGCGCCGGTCGTGACGTACTGCGCGGACCTCACCCCGTAGACGTACGGCCGCGGACCCGGGCCGGGTGCACCGGTCGACACGCAACGGGTGCACCGGACCCGTGGCTTCCACGTCTGCCCCGGTGCGCCGCCGCACTTGTGGAACGCGCGGCCGGCGAACGGGATCGCGCAGCGTGTCCACGCGGCAGTGCGGAGATTCAGCCGGTGGGCCCCACCGGGGCGTAGTGGCCCAGGAACATGTCGACGCCGCTGGTGATCAGGCGGTCCGTGCCCCGGTCGTCGATGGCCGTGCCGTACGAGCTGAAGACCAGGTGCGGGAAGACCAGCAGCGCGTACAGCTGGATGATCGCCGTCTCCAGGTCCGGGATGGTCAGGCGGCCCCGGTCGGCGAGGGCGCGCAGGGCATCGGCCACAGCGGGGTGGTGGCCCTCGGGGCCGTGGCCCTGCCAGGCGTCCGCCAGCTTCGGGAAGCGGTGCAGTTCGGCGGTGACGAGGTTGCGCAGGGCGATGACGTCGGCGTTGTCCCGGACGGCGGCCACCCAGGTGCGGGCCGCCTCGACGAAGGCGGCGCGCAGGTCGTCGGCGTCGGCGAGTCCGGCCAGTGCGGCGGCCGAAGGGCCGCCCAGGGGCTCGTCCAGTGCGCCCGCGACGACGGCCGTGAACAGGGCTTCCTTGCTGCCGAAGTGGTTGTAGACGGTCACCTTCGACACGCCCGCCTCGGCGGCGATGGCGTCCATCCCGACGCCGAACCCCTCCCGCAGGAACGCCTCACGGGCGGCCCCGACGATGGCCCTCCGCTTGGCCTCGGCCCGCGGTCCGCCGGGGGGCTGCTTCGCGTTCCCCCGGCGGCTGCTCTCCATGGTCATGGGGCAAGGCTAACAGTCAGCTGAACTGAACAGTTGAGTTCATGTGAACTGATCCGTACAGTTCAGTTCATGAGTCCGCATGAGACGCACCTACAGCATCCGGCCGAGCATGGGACCGGGCATCCGCCCGCCCACCCGCGTCGCTGGGCGACGCTCGCCCTCGTCTGCGTCGCGCAGTTCATGCTCGTCCTCGACGTCACCGTCGTGAACGTCGCACTGCCCGACATGGCCGCCGACCTGCACCTCGACCGGACCGCCCTGACCTGGGTCGTCACCGCCTACACCCTCTGCTTCGGCGGGCTGATGCTGCTCGGCGGCCGGCTCGCCGACGCCCTCGGCGCGCGCCGCACCCTCCTTGCGGGGCTGGCCCTCTTCACCGTCGCCTCGCTGGGCACCGGGCTCGCCGACGGCGCCCCGGTGCTGATCGGGGGCCGGATCGCCCAAGGAGCGGGGGCGGCGCTGCTGTCGCCCGCCGCCCTGTCCCTCGTCACCACCTCGTTCCACGGCGCGGAGCGCAACAAGGCGCTCGGGGTATGGGCGGCGATCGGCGGGACCGGGTCGGCGATCGGGGTGCTGCTCGGTGGTGCGCTGACCGGCGGTCCCGGGTGGCAGTGGGTCTTCTACATCAATGTGCCCGTCGGGATCGCCCTGCTCGCCGCCGTACCCGCACTCGTCCCGGCGCGCGACCCCCAACCCTCCGCCCGGCTCGATCTGCCCGGCGCGCTCCTGGTCACGGCCGGGACCGGAGCGCTCATCTACGGACTGGTCGAGGCAGGGGACGCCGGGTGGGGATCGGCCGCCGTTCTCGTGCCGGTCGCGGGGGCCGTGCTCCTGTACGCGGCGTTCGCGGGAGTCGAACGGGCGGCGAAGCAGCCGCTGATGGACCTGCGGATGTTCACCCGGCGGCCGGTGCTCGCGGGCGCGTTCCTGATGCTGGTCGCGACGGCGCTGCTGATCGCCTTCTTCTTCCTCGGGTCGGTCCATCTGCAGCATGCGCGAGGGTTCACCCCGATGCGGACCGGGCTGGTGTTCCTGCCGGTCGCCGTCGCGGTCGGGCTCGGCGCGCACCTGGGGTCGCGGCTGGTCGGGACGGTGGGAAGCCGCGGGACGGCGGTCGCCGGGATGGTGATCGCCGCCGCCGGTTCCGCACCGCTGACCCGGCTGGGAGCGGACAGCAGTGTGTACGGAGTGCTGCTGCCCGGTCTCTGCGTCGCCGCGTTCGGGCTCGGCGCGGTCTTCGTCACCGCGACCACGACGGCGCTGGGCATGGTCGCGCACCACGAAGCGGGGCTCGCGTCCGGGGTGGTCAACACGTTCCACGAGGTGGGCGGCGCGATCGGGGTGGCAGTCGTCTCCACGGTCGCGGCAGCCGGGATCGAAAGGGGTGCGGTGGACGGGTTCGCCGACGCCTTCACGGTCTGCGCGGCGGCGGCCGGTGCCGGTGCGGTCGTCGCGGTGGGACTGGTGCCGCGGGGGAAGCCGGAGACGGCGGGCAGGCCGCACGTGCACTGAAGCCGCTGTGCGGATGCGGGGCGGGGCGCGGCGGACGACGATGAAAACCGGGTAGTCGGGTGGTCCGGGCCCCGCCCCCCAGGAGGTTTCCTTGCAGGCCGATGCGCACGCCGACAGCCCGCCACCGCTCGACCTCGCAGTCCTGGCGGCGCTGCTCGACGGCACCGTGGCAGGGGTGGGCGTCCTCGACACCCGACTGCGCTACCTGTACGTGAACCCGGCCCTCGAACGGCTCAACGGCATTCCCGCCGCCGAACACCTCGGCCGCACCGTCTCCGACGTCCTGCCCTACGTCGACGCCCGGGAGGACATGATGCGGGCGGTCCTCGCCGACGGGAAACCCCGCGAGATCACGTCCAGCGGCTTCACACCCGCGGCGTCCGGGACCACCCGGCGGCACTGGCACGGCGCGTATCACCGGCTGGAGGTCGCAGGGCAGGTGGTGGGTGTCGCCGGGATCGTGCTGGAGGTGATGGCGTCGGACAAGGAGCAGCGCGAACTGGAGCAGGCTCGACGCCACCTCAACCTTCTCGACTCCGCGGTCACCCGGGTCGGTACCACGCTCGACATGGACGCCACCTGCGCGGAGCTCGTCGACCTCGTCGTCCCCGCGCTGGCCGACATCGCGACGGCCGAGGTCTTCCCGCCCGACGTGGCACCTCCCGTACGGCCCGCGCCCCCCGGCATGCTGCGGCTGCGCCGGGCCGCCCTGGCGGCGGTCCCCGGGCTGCGGGAGGAGATGGCGGAGTTCGGGCTGACCGGCGAGTACATCGACTACCAGGACGGCGCGGCCGTACAGCGCTGCCTGGCGACCAACCAGCCCGTCGTCCAGAACCTCACCGGCGACGATCTGCTCGGCCGCTCGGCAGCCAGTCCGGGGCGGGTCGCCGCCTACCGCGCCCTCGGCATGCACTCGTCGGTCGTCGTGCCGATCGCCGTACGCAGCCGGCCGCTCGGCGTCCTCGGCCTGGTCCGGGCGGGGGACTCGCCGGTGTTCTCGGACGAGGACGTCGTCGTCGCCCGGGAACTCGCCGGACGGGCCGCGGTCGGTCTGGACCATGCCCGCCGGTACGCCCACGAACACACCATCGCCCTGGAGCTCCAGCGCTCCCTGCTGTCCGAGCCGCGCCCGCCGCACCCGCACATCGAGATCGCCACCCGCTACCTGCCGGCCGACCGGAGCGTGATGGTCGGCGGTGACTGGTTCGACGTCATCCCGCTGCGGGACGGACGCCATCTGAAGGCGATCGGCGATGTGATGGGGCACGGGGTGGAGGCGGCGGTCGCGATGAGCCACTACCGCTCCCTGCTGCGGCTGCTCGCCGACGACGAACTCCCGCCGCATCGCATCCTGGAACACCTCGACCGGATGGTGGAGCGGTCTGGCCTGGACCGGGCGGCGACATGTCTGCTGGCGGTCGTCGACCGGTTCGGCGGGATGTGCGAGGTGGCGAGCGCGGGGCATCTGCCACCGGTGTTCATCGACCCGGGTGAGGCGGGGACCCGGGTGGGCGACGTACGGGCGGGGCCGCCGCTCGGCACCGGGTTCGGCGGATACACGACGACGGCCGTGGAGGTCGGTCCGGACACGGTGCTGTTCATGTACACCGACGGTCTCGTGGAGCGGCGGGACGAGGACATCGACGTATCGGTGCGCCGGCTGGAGCAACTGACCCTGCCGATGAGCGGAAGTCTCGACGATCTGCTGGACGAGGTGCTGGAGAGGTTCGGTCCGGGCGCGGAGGACGACATCGCCGTGCTTGCCTCGCGGAGACGGACCCGGAACCGGATCGGGAAGGAGAGCGGGTAGCAGCCGCGTTGTCGGTCGGGCCTGCGAGGATCGGTGTCATGGAGACCTCGGAGCCGTTGCTGCTCGCCGATATCGAAGCTGCTGTCCGCGCCGGTTGGGGTGCCGACACCTCCACACCCGACCATCGGCCGCACTGGACGCCGGACAACCCGGCCCGGGACCAGTGCGGGGTCACCGCCCTGGTGCTCAACGATCTGCTGGGCGGCGAGCTGATCCGTGGCGAGGTCCGGGTCGACGGTGAGCGCACCGACTTCCACTGGTGGAACCGGCTGGGCATGGGCGTGGAGATCGACCTCACGCGGGAGCAGTTCGGGCCGGAGGAGATCGTCACCGGTGGCACGGTGATACCCCGGCCGGCGGAGATCGTACGGCTGCGCGAGGAGTACGAACTGCTCCGCGGCCGGGTGCTGGACCGGCTCGGGCGGTAGAGGGGCGGACCGGGGCCAGGGGGCGGCGGTCAGCGCGTCCGTCGGTCAGCCGAGTTCCAGGCTGGTGATGCCGAACAGTCCGCTGTGGTCGATGTCCGGGACCGGACCCGTGTACATGCGGGCTGTCTCGAACGACGGGGTGAGACCCAGCTGCTCGGCGAGTCGGACCGCCGCCGGATTGATGTCGGGTACGTCGACGGCGATCTCCGTCTCGGGGTCAGTGGCCGAGAGGGCGCTCACCAGGGCCGCGGCCACCTCGGGCGACGTGGCGTGCAGCGGGCCGATGCGTGACGACGTACGGCACGGACGCAGCACGGCGAAGCCCTGCACCTCCCCTTCGGCCACGGCGGCGAGAGCGGTGCGCATGGGGGCGGCGATCCACGGGGCCAGAAAACTGTCATGCTCGGCGGGGAAGTAGCGGCGGTCGAAGGCGGCCAGCCGGTCGAAGGGGAGCGACCGGGCGTCGACGAGGGAGACACCGGGCGGTGCGGTGATGTCCGCCGGCGGCAACCCGACCCGGCGCATGTTCGTCCACGCCGGACGGAAGCCGGATTTACGGTAGTTGGACTGCTGGGCGACGACGCCGTCGAGTCCGACGTTGCGCCCGGCGAGCCGGTTCATTCCGGCGTGCCAGACCTGGGTCCCGTAACCCTGGCCGCGCAGTTCGGGGCGGGTGAGATAGAAGCCCAGGAAGCCGAAGCCGGAGCCGTAACGGATCACGGAGACGGAGGAGACGGGCTCGCCGTCGAGTCTGCCGATCAGGAAGCCGCGAGGGTCGGTGGCGAAGAAGGCGTGGCTGTCGGTGCGGCCCGGGTTCCAGCCCTCGGCGTGGGCCCACTCGCCCAGCATGTCGATGTCGGCGGCGCTTGCGGTGGTGATCTCGAATGTCGGCACGGGGCAACCTGTACCCCCGTGCGTGATCGGTTCAACGCCCCTCCCGGCTTCACCACCCGGTCCAGAGCAGGTGGTTGACGAGCAGGGCCACGACCGCCTGCGCGGTCAGCCAGCCGCGGCGGGCGGACGGGGGAAGCAGGGCGGCGGCGGGCAGCAGCCAGAGGACGAACGGCTGCCAGATGCGTTCCGTCTCGGCCTTGCTCATTCCGGACAGATCCGCGACGAGGAGGGCGAGGAACGCGGCCACAACGAGGAGGCTCAGGCGCTGCGGTGCGCAGGTGGTGCCGGTGCGGACGGCGCGGACGGCGGAGGGGGCACCGGCCGCGGCCCGGCGGAGACCGGCGACGGTGGCGAGCCCGGCGGCGATCGTGGTGGCCGCGAGGTTCCCCCAGACCCAGTAGGCGTACGGACGGATCCCGCCGGCCCCCTGGTAGTAGCGCTCGACCAGCAGCCGGTACGCCTCCCACCAGTTGAAGCCCGCCAGGGTGAACGCGACCGGGACGACGAGCGCCCCGAGCAGGAGAAGCGGAAGGGGGCGCGCGGTACGGGCGAGGAGAAGGACGGCGAGGAGCAGGAGCGCGATGAGCGTCAGGCCGTAGGAGAGATAGCAGGTCAGGCCGTAGAGGAGGCCGGAGGCGAGGGCGGCCGCGACGGCACGGCCCGGCCGGGTGGTCCGGCGGGTAGCCGCCAGGGCGAGGAGGGCGACCGACCACGCGGCGACCGCGGAGAACCAGGCGTCCGCCGAGGCCCCGGTCCAGACCGCCATCGGTGCGAGGACGAGGAACGGGGCGGCGCGGCGGGCGAGGTGTTCGTCGGCGAGGGCGCGCACCGTGATCAGGGCGGCGGCGACCGCGGAACCGCCGAGCACGATGCACCAGACACCGGCCCAGCCGCCGCCGCCCAGTCCGATCCGGTCCAGCAGCACGAAGGTGAGCGTGGCGCCCGGCGGATGACCGGCGACATGGGCGGGCCAGTTGCCCGGGGGGCCGATCAGGATGTGCGAATCGAATCCGCGCAGCGCTGCGCCGATGTCGTCGAAGCGACTGATGACCTGCAGGTATTCATGCTTTGTGGTGAGTCGCTCGGCGATGCCCCGCTCCCAGCCGTCGATCATCGCCAGGGAGAAGACCCAGCCGAGGGAGGCGGCCCACGCGGTCGCGAGCAGACCGCGCCAGGGCAGCCGGTCGGCGAGGACCGGCCCGTACGCGACGACGGCCGCGGCGACGACCACGGCGGCCGGGGTGCCGGGGCCGGTGTGCGGGTACCAGGACGCCAGCAGGGGCGGCCAGTGGACGAAGAGGCTGCCGTCGGCGTCCTGGATGGCCCGGCCGATCAGCACGGCGGCGGTGACCAGCAGGACACCGGCGGCGGCGGCGATCAGGTCGAGGCGTCGGCCCATGGTGCGGTGGTTGCGGCCGGCGGTGTGCTGCTCGTGTTCCACGTGCTCCTCGGTCTTCACACAGGCACGCTATGCAGGGCGGGGCGGTGACGGGCGGTGCCACCGGGGCGCGTCATCGAACTGTCAGATCTTGGCCCGGTTGGCGGTCATGGGGAGTGACGTCAGAGTTTCGTCAGAAGTCGTACGCGCTCCTGCCCGAGGCCCCGGGCTTAGCGTCGGGACATGGGCGACAGACGTCACAAGAGGACATTCCGGTTCCTGTTCCGCTTCGGTGGGACGGGCCGTGCCGGGCCATCGGATGACGGACCGTCCACGGGTCGGGTCCCGGCCGTTCTCGACCGGCTCCGGACCACGGACCGGCTGCCCTCCTCCCCCGGGTTCTGGCGCAGCCCCGTGCGCGGCGTCCGGTTCACGGCGGTGCTCGGGCTCGTCCTCCTCGTCGGGCTGACGCTGGTGTTCGTGACGGGGCTGCTGTCGTACGCCGCGTACAACCCGGACCTTGCGCCGGTCAACGACAAGACGCCGGGCAAGGGGGTGCTGGGGTTCTACCTGTTCGCCTGGCCGACCGGACCGCACTGGCTGTACCGGCTGACACAGGGGCTGCACGTCACGGGCGGCATCGTGCTCGTACCGGTGCTGCTGGCGAAGCTGTGGTCGGTGATCCCGAAGCTGTTCGCGCTGCCGCCGGCCCGGTCGGTGGGGCACGCCCTGGAACGGGTGTCGCTGCTGCTGCTCGTCGGCGGGGCGCTGTTCGAGTTCATCACCGGGCTGCTCAACATCCAGCTGGAGTACGTGTTCCCGGGGTCGTTCTATCCGCTGCACTTCTACGGTGCGTGGGTGTTCTTCGCCGGGTTCGTCGCCCATGTCGGTCTGAAGCTCCCGCGGGCCGTACGGGTGCTGCGCAGCGGTGAACTGCGGGGTGAGACCGATGAGCTGGCGTCCCCCGCCCCCCATACGCCGACCATCTCCCGGCGCGGCGCCTTCGCCATGGTGGGCGCCGGGTCGCTCCTCCTGCTGGTCACCTCGGTGGGCCGGAGCTTCGACGCGCTGCGCAGCACCGCACTTCTCACCCCGCGCGGGGTCGCCGACCCCGGGACGGGGCCCAACGGCTTCCAGATCAACAAGACGGCCGCGTCCGTCCGGATCACCCGGGCCGACACGGGTGAGCGGTGGCGGCTGACCGTCAGCGGACCTGCCGGAGATCTCGCGTTCACCCGGGAACAGCTTCTGGCCATGGACCAGTACAGCGCCGCGTTGCCGATCGCGTGCGTGGAGGGCTGGTCGACCGCGAACCAGTGGTGGCGTGGGGTGCGGCTGCGGGATCTGGCGGCGCTCGCCGGGTATCCGGACCGGCCGCCGGGGGTGTTCGTGGAGTCCGTGCAGCGCAGCGGGCCGTTCCGGAAGGCCGCGCTGCGCGACAACCAGGTGCGCGACCCGCGCTCGCTGCTGGCTCTGGAGGTCAACGGCGAGACGCTGTCGCCCGACCACGGGTACCCGGCGCGGATCATCGTCCCGGCCGCACCCGGCGTGCTCAACACCAAATGGGTGACCCGGCTGACGTTCGGAGAGCTGTGATGCGGAGGACGAATGGCCCGCGGTCCGCGGCGGTCCTCAGGCGCTGGTACGGGGAAGGGCCGCTGCATCTCCTGCTCCTGGCCGCCACGTTCGCCCTCGCGGGCTACGCGGGTGTGCGGCTGCTGGAGGGGGACACGTTCGGTGTCGCGGTGTGGTTCGTCGGTTCGGCGCTGGTGCACGACCTCGTGCTGCTGCCGGTGTACGCGACGGCGGACCGGGCCGTACGCGCGGTGCTGGGACCGGGCTCCGGGCTGGTCAACTTCGTCCGCGTGCCCGCCTTTCTCTCCGGGTTGCTCCTTCTGATGTGGTTCCCGCTGATCAGCAGGCGCGCGACCCATTACGAGCCGGCGAGCGGGCTCTCCCCCGACGTGTTCCTCGGGAACTGGCTGCTGATCACGGCGGTGTTGTTCGCGGTGTCGGCGTTCTGGCTGGGCGTCCGGACCGTCCGGGTGCGGCGCAGGGCGATGAAGGGGCGGCCGTCCGCCACCCACTGATCGACGGCCCGCCAGGCGTTCGGCTGCGCGTACCGGAGCAGGGCCGGAGTGCCGATCCGGGCCCAGGGGAAGAGCTCGCCCCCGATGGCGGCCCGGTCCTCCTCGCCGGTCCCTTCCGGTGCGAGGCGACCGTCGTACAACCGGACCTGGACCCGTTCGTCGATGTCCAGCGGCGACGTCTCCGCGATGAGGAGACCGCCGGGGGCGAGGAGGTCCGCGGTGCGCAGCAGGAGACCGTGCGGGTCGCCACCGATGCCGATGTTGCCGTCGATCAGCAGCACGGTGCCCCAACGACCCTCGCCGGGAAGCGGGTCGAAGACGGAGCGGTGCAGCGCCGAGCCGCCGATCCGGAGGGTGTGGGCGACGGCGGCGGCGCTGACGTCGATGCCCAGAGCGCGATGGCCGCGGGAGGCCAGTTCCGCGACGAGGCGGCCGGGACCGCACCCGATGTCGAGGACCGGCCCTTCGCAGCGGCGCAGCGCCGACAGGTCGGCGGCGTCGGCCTCCGCACACCAGCGCTCGACGTCCAGGGGCAGCAGCCAGCCGTCCGTACGGCGGAGGAAGAGCGGGCCGTGACCGTTGCGCAGCGCATCGGCGTAGGGGTCGGTGGACCACGGGGCGAGGTCCTCTGGTGCGGAACCTGCCGTGCTCGTGGCGCCGCGGTCCGGAACCGTACCGCTCATCGGGCCGCCGCCGTGGTCAGCCGGGCCAGCACAGCGGCGAACTCCCCCTGCGGTGCGGCGGCGGCGACGTGCGCGGCGTCCGCCGCGGTGTCCACGTCCCGCAGCCGCGGCAGATCGCGCACGGCCAGTCCGGCATCGACGAGACGCCGCCGCTGGACCGCACCGGTCTGCGGGACGGACATGGGCACGCCGCGCACCAGGGCCGGGTCGGGGGCGGCCAGGCCGAGTGCCCAGAAACCGCCGTCGTCGGCGGGGCCGAACCAGGCGTCGCAGTCGTCCCAGGCGTCCGGGGAGAGTGCGGGGGCCAGATGGGCGGCGGTGATCTGCGGGGTGTCCATGCCGATGAGCAGGGCCGGACCGGTACAGCCGGCGAACGCCGCCGCGAGCCGCTCGTCGAGTCCGCCGGAGCTCTGCGCCACCACGTCGACACCGGCCGGCAGCCAGGGCCCCGGCCGCCCGTCGAGCACGAGTACGCGCCGCCGGGCGGGCAGCGAGAGCATCGTACGCAGCGTGTCCCGGAGCGCCGCCTCGGCGAGCTGCGCCGCCTCGGCGGGGGTGAACGGCGGGGTGAGCCGGGTTTTGACGAGTCCCGGCAGCGGTTCCTTGGCGATGACGAGGAGGGCGGTCGGTCCGGGCACGCTCATCGGGACGCCTCCCGCCGGGCCGTCCCCGCGGCCGTCCGTCCCGGCGGCCTGTGCAGGACCGCGCGCATGTCCCTCACCGCATGCCAGGTCCCCCGCCAGGTGCCGGTCACCTTGGACCTGCCCGTACGCGGCAGGTACGGGACATCGGTCTCGGAGACCCGCAGCCCGGCGTCCGAGGCACGCACCACCATCTCCAGCGGGTAGCCGCTGCGCCGGTCGGTGAGTTCCAGAGCCAGCAGGTCCGCCCGGCGCCCCGCCCGCATCGGGCCGAGGTCGTGCAGGCGCAGTCCCGTCCGGCGGCGCACCATCCGGGCCAGCGCCAGATTCCCGGCACGGGCGTGCAGCGGCCACGCGCCACGGCCCTCGGGGCGGCGGCGCCCCAGCAGCAGATCGGTCTCGCCGTCGGCGATCCGGCGTACGAAGCCGGGCAGCAGGCCCGGGTCGAGGGAACCGTCGCAGTCGCAGAAGCAGACGAACTCCGCCTCGGCGGCGAGCAGTCCGGCCTGGCACGCGGCGCCGAAGCCGCGTCGCGGCTCGTGTACGACGGTCGCCCCGAGCGAGCGGGCGAGCTCCGCCGATCCGTCGGTGGAGCCGTTGTCGACGACGACGGCGCGCCAGCCGTCCGGGATTCGGCCCAGCACCCGGGGCAGCGCGGCGGCCTCGTCCAGACAGGGGAGGACCACGTCGGCGTGGGGGGAGCGGGCGGAGTAGGAGTCGGTCACCCCACTCACACTACGGAGCGAAAACCGGCATTTCGGGCTTCAGGTTCTTACGGAAGACGGACGTCGACCCTTCGGCGGACCGCCGAGTGCCCGACCCGGTGGCCGGGATGCCAAGGTGACCGTATGGAGAACATCCCGGACCCCCCGGGTCCCGGACCCGCCCCCGGCGGGCCGCGCGGCCATGTCCTCGTCGTCGACGACGATCCGACGGTCGCCGAGGTGGTCGTCGGCTATCTGGACCGGGCGGGTTACGACGTCCGGCGGGCCGGTGACGGTCCGTCGGCTCTGGAGTGCTTCGCCGGGCGCCGGCCCGACCTGGTCGTCCTCGATCTGATGCTGCCCGGCATGGACGGCTTCGAGGTCTGCCGCCGGATGCGGGCGCACGGACCCGTGCCGGTCATCATGCTGACGGCGCGCGGGGATGAGGACGACCGCATTCTGGGCCTGGAGACGGGCGCGGACGACTACGTCACCAAGCCGTTCAGTCCGCGTGAGCTCGTGCTGCGCGTGGACTCCGTGCTGCGACGGTCCGCGCCGCCCGCCACGGGCTCTGCCCGGTCCCCGCTGGAGGGCGCCGGACTCCGTCTCGACCCGGCGGCCCGTCGCGCGACCCGTGACGGTCAAGAACTGTCCCTGACCTTGCGGGAGTTCGACCTGCTCGCGTTCTTTCTGCGTCACCCCGGGCAGGTGTTCACCCGGGAGGAGCTGATGCGGAAGGTCTGGGGCTGGGACTTCGGTGACCTGTCGACGGTGACGGTCCATGTGCGGCGGTTGCGGGGCAAGGCCGAGACAGATCCGGGCCGTCCGAGGCTCATCCAGACGGTGTGGGGTGTGGGCTACCGCCTGGACCTGACCGGGGGGACGGCGGCCGGAGGGACGACGGCCGGAGGCGCGGCGGACGGCTCATGACCGACCTTCTCCTCATCGCCCTCTTCGCCTTCCTGGGCGCCGCGGCAGCCGGGCTGCTCGGCGCGCTGGTCCTGCGGCTGTTCCGGCACCGTTCGCTCGTGGTGTCGCTGACCGTCGTCGCCGCCGTCGCAGTGACCGCGATGCTCGCCGGGACCCTCGCGGTCGCCTGGGCGATGTTCCTGTCGCCGCACGACCTGGCCGTCGTCACGACCGTCGTCGCGATGGCCGCCGTGGTGTCCCTCGGCACCGCGGTGCTGCTGGGACGGTGGGTGGCGGCCAGAAGCAGGGATCTGACGCTCGCGGCCCGTTCGTTCGGCGACGGCGGTACGTTCGCCGCCCCCGAGGAACAGGCGACCGCCGAACTCGCCTCCCTGGCCAGGGAACTGGCGGCCACCAGCGCCAAGCTCGACAGCTCCCGGGAGCGCGAACGCGCACTGGAGACCTCGCGTCGCGAACTCGTCGCCTGGATCTCGCACGATCTGCGGACACCGCTCGCCGGGCTGCGGGCCATGTCCGAGGCGCTGGAGGACGGCATGGCCGCCGACTCCGGCCGCTACCTGCGGCAGATACGGACCGAGGTGGAGCGGATGAACGACATGGTCGGCGACCTCTTCGAACTCTCCCGGATCCACGCCGGATCGCTCACCCTGACCCCCGCCCGCATCTCCGTGTACGACCTGGTCGGTGACGCCCTCGCAGGGGCGGACCCGCTGGCGCGGGAGCACGGGGTCCGGCTGGTCGGCGACCGGATCGACCCGGTGCCGGTGGAGGTCGACAGCAAGGAGATGAGCCGGGTCCTGGGCAACCTTCTGATCAACGCGATCCGCCGCACCCCGGCCGACGGCACGGTCGCGGTGGCCGCGCAGCGCGCCGACGGCGCGGTGGTGCTGTCGGTGACGGACGGCTGCGGGGGCATCCCCGAGGAGGATCTGCCGCGGGTCTTCGACACGGGCTGGCGCGGCAGCCACGCGCGTACGCCTCCGGCGGGGGCGGGGCTGGGGCTGGCCATCGTGCGGGGGATCGTGGAGGCGCACGAGGGCCGGGCGGAGGTCCGTAATGTGCGGGGCGGCTGCTGCTTCGAGGTCACGCTTCCGGTGGCACGCCGGCCGGGCCGTCCGGAGCCGAAGCGGCCGCCGGTCAACCGGTAGCGATCGCCGCTCTCAACGCCGCCCCGGCGAACTCCTCCATCCCCTCCGCGAACCCCACCTCCGGGCGCCAGCCCAGTTCCTCCCTCAGCCGTCGCGAGTCCGCCGTCACATGGCGTACGTCTCCGAGCCGGTACCCGCCGGTGATCTCCGGGGCCGGTCCACCGTGCGCGGATGCCAGCGCCGCCGCCATCTCGCCGATCGTGCGCGGATCCCCGCTCCCCGTGTTGTACGCGGCGAAGCTTCCCGCCCCGCGTCCTCCCACGGCCTCCAGCGCCACCGCGTTCGCGGCCGCCACATCCCGTACATGGACGAAGTCCCGCCGCTGACCGCCGTCCTCGAAGACCTGCGGCGCCTCGCCCCGCTCCAGCGAGGAGCGGAAGAAGGAGGCGACCCCCGCGTACGGGGTGTCGCGCGGCATCCCCGGCCCGTACACGTTGTGGTAGCGCAGGGCCACCGCCCGGCCGCCCGTCGCCCGCGCCCACGCGGCGGCCAGATGTTCCTGGGCGAGCTTCGTCGCCGCGTACACATTGCGCGGGTCGGTGGGCGCGTCCTCGCCCACCAGCCCCGGCGTCAGCTCCGCCCCGCAGTCCGGGCAGCGCGGCTCGAACCGGCCTGCCGCCAGATCGTCCACGGCCCGCGGCCCGGGCCGGATCCACCCGTGCCGGGGGCAGTCGTACCGCCCCTCGCCGTAGACGACCATCGACCCGGCGAGCACCAGATCCCGCACACCGGCCGCGGCCATCTCCGCCAGCAGGACGGCGGTCCCGAGGTCGTTGCAGCCGACATACTCCGGGGCGTCCGCGAAGTCCTTGCCCAGACCGACCATCGCGGCCTGATGGCAGACCGCGTCGACGCCCCGCAGCGCATCGGCCACCGCCGCCCGGTCCCGGACATCGGCGAGGATCAGCCCGTTCCGGCCGCCTGCGGCGCCCACGCCGTGCGCCGACTGCAGCAGCGCGTCGAACACCACCACCTCGTGCCTCCGCGCCGCCAGTGCCCGGGCGATGTGTCCCCCGATGAAACCGGCTCCGCCGGTGAGCAGTACACGCATGCCCGTCACGCTAGGTCGCGGCACCGGCTCAGGCCCGGCGCCGTGCGGGCACGTCACGGAATCGTCAGACCGAACGGGCGGCGGTGGAACCGAGTGGCCGTCAGACGAGCAGGAACGCGGCCGCCGTCCCCGCACCCAGCGCCGAGCCCGCCACCGTCTGGGCGACGCTGTGGTACCCGAGCGCCACCCGTGACCAGCACACGGCGGCCGTCATCGCGTACGCGAGCAGCCACCACGGCGAGTGGACCGCGGCCAGCAGCGCGACGACCGCCGAGGCGACCGACGCGTCCACCGAGATCTTCCAGACGGTGTTGACGGCCAGCAGCACGACCGTCATCGCCCACAGTGCCAGCATCGCCACCAGGATTCCGGTGGGCGCGTGCCCGAGGACCATGACGACCGAGCCCGCGCCGATCGAGCCGAGGATGACGAGGAAGATCGGTGCGCGCTTCGTACGGTCGACGACATGCCGGTCGCCCCAGGTGCCGCGCCCCCGCTCCCACTCGATGTATCCGGCCGGGACGATCCCGGCGCACAGGGCGCCGAGCAGGCCCCACAGCAGACCGGTCCAGTGGCCGCCGGCGGCCAGCCCGATGGCGAGCATGCCGGCCAGCAGGAGGTTGCGGGGCTGCAGCGCGTCCGTGACCGCGCGGGCGGTCGAGGTCGTCGTGCGGGAGCCGGTGGCCGGACCGGTGGTCGTCATGCCGTCCTCTCCATGGCCGCCGAGGCAGCCAGTACGTCGCGGGCCCGGTCCTCGGTGACGGTCCGGTAGGCCGTCGCCACCTGCACCAGCCACGCCACCTCGCCGTCCTGGTCGGTGGCGTGCTGGGTGCCGACCGCCGCGGCGCTCCCGGCGGGAGCACCGGTGTTCATCGCGGTGAGGGCGGCCTTGATCCAGTACGCGTCGGCGAGCGGACCGGCCTTCTCGGGGGCAGGGCTGTCGGCCGCGGCAGCTGCCGCGGCGGCCGGGAGCAGGCTGTCCGGTACGTAGTGGCGCAACTTCTCGACCGCGTCCGCGATATCGGCGGCCCACCGGTCGATCCGGAGATCCGCGGGGGTGTCGAACCGGGCCAGTTCGCGGCGCAGCGAGGCCGGGGGCTCGAACGGCTGGTCGGGGAACGCCCTCATCAACTCGTACCAGAGCGCGTGCAGCCGGGTCTGGGCCCGCCACAGCTTCGCCCGGCGCCGCCCCTTGCTGAGGGCGGGGACGGAAGCGCCGACCGCGAAGAAGGCGAACAGCACCACCTGTGCGGCCTCGGTGACCTCGTCGAACTCCAGCGCGAAGGCGGCGCTCGGCTGGTCGACGACGCTGACCCACAGGAACAGGGTGCGGCTGACCGTGTAGGCGACCCCGATGAACATCGCGAACGTCATCATCGCGAGCCCCACCCGCAGATGGCGCAGCCCGGCACCGGCGGTGGCCAGCGCCCACTGGTAGGCGCAGACCGCGGACGCGGCGCCGAGGTAGAGGTAGAACACGCTCATGTACAGCGTGGCGCCCCACTGGCCCGCATGGTCGGCGACGAAGCGGTCCGACGGCACGGAACGGTCGACGACGGTGAAGAAGAGCACCGTCAGCAGGATCAGCGTGGCGACGGACGCCTTGGTCGCCACCTGCTGGACCGCCCGGGCGAACCGGACGTGCCGCGGGATGTCACCGGCGTCGGGGTACTGGCCGTAGATGGCGACGATGTAGCTGAGGATCGCCAGGATCGCGATCGTCGCCGTGTAGTGCTTGATCAGAACCGAGAGGTCGGTGACCGGGCTGTCGTTGAGCCCGATGCGCACCACCTGGGTCTTGGTCCACAGGGCGGCGGCGAATCCGGCGTAGCAGCCCCACAGGGCGCGGCGACGCTTGTCCTCCTCGTCGCCCCACAGGGCGGCCGGCATGCGCCACACGGCGACAGCCGTCATCAGGACGGCTATGAGATAGCCGGCGAGGTCGAGCGGGGTCACGGCGGGATTCCTCTGGATGGGGGGTAAGGGGGAGGGGTCACGTACGGCGGAACAGTCCGCGGCGGCGGTGCGCGACCGGGCGCGACAGCGAATTGGCGAGGCGTCCCACCATGTCGTCGCTGGTCACGTCCCTGGCCATGCGGGGGATGAGCGAGGCGCCGAACTCGGCGATCCGCTCGTCGTGCGTGTCGTACTGGGCGCGGGCCTGGACGGTGGAGTCGCCCGCGCGCAGTGCGTCGGCGACGCCGGAGTCCACGACCCGGGAGATCAGGGACGTGTCGAAGACGGGGAGCAGCCGCTGGAGCTGGTCCGCGTCGAGCGAGGTGCCGTGGTCGAACCACTCGTGGCACAGCTCGTGCAGGATGACGTGCTGGGTCCGGTACGCGGTCGGGCGCCGTCGGTAGAGCACGAAGCTGGTCGAGCCGGAGGCGAGGCGCAGACCGCAGGCGGCATTGACGCGCGCCAGCCGGTCGGGCATTTCGTGCAGCACGATGGTGCGGCCGCGGGCCGCCTCCATGTTGGCCACCAGGCCGGCGATCGAGAACGGTGCGGGGATGGGGAGGTCGGCGAGCCCGGCCTCGCACTCCTTCCGCAGCTTGCGCAGGGACACGGCGGCCTACTGCGCCGAAGGGCCGTCGGCGGCGGAACCGCTGCCCTCGCCGTCGGCGGGGGCGCCGGGCCGGTTCTTCGAGTCCTCCAGGAGCGAGAGCGCGAACTGCAGCAGTTCCGGCGGCAGACCGTCGTCGGCCAGGCCCCGTCCGGCGAGCCCGCTGATCTCCCCGGTACGCCGCTTGGCGAGGAACCGCAGTCCGGCGACGACGTCGTCGACGACCTCGGACTCCTCCTTGAAGAAGCGCCAGTCGACGCCGAAGCCCAGTCCGAGGGCCTTGAGGATGTCCTCGGACGGCTGGGTGACCTTCCCGGCGAGGATGTTGGAAAAGTAGCTGTGCGACAGCGAGCCGCCGCGTTCCCTGACCAGGTCCGCGAAGACCCGCCCGGAGATCTTCTGGCCGGGGAAGGTCTCCTCCACCATGTATTCGACCTTCTGCTGCAGCGTCCGCAGCTCCGGCGCGCTCTCTTCTCCGTTGTCCATCGGGGCCCCCACGTTCACGTCCGCCGGCACGCGCGCCCCTGAGACGCTGCGCCTGCCTGGATCCGGTCAACGGGCTCGTACTGTAACCAACCCGGATGAGGGGGCCGCGGCGTGGGGAGGCGGCCGAGACATAGCGGAACATCCTGCTCCGCTGTCAGGAGTGGGCTTGCGTAAACACTCTACGTCACTGTTAACTCGAAAAAACATGGGCAAGGGACCACGAGGGGAGTCCCTTGCCCGTGAAGTCGGCATGCGCCCGCGCGTCCGCCCGTTCGGGGCCGCAACGAGTCGTAGCCCTTCACGACGGGGGATGCGTGAAGGGCTACTCGTACATTATGACCATCGATCACGCCGTCATCAACTGACCGGCTGGTCAGTGTGTCCACCACGCGCACCAGGATCGCACCCATGTTCGGGTGCGACGCGTAATCTCCTCTGTCCGGTACGGGAAATCTGTCGCGGCTACCATAGAGATGATGGCTCGCGCCATGAGAGTTTCTTTTTCGGTCAACGCCGTCGGAGGAACCTTCGGTCGCTTCTCGCCGCGGGCCCGGAAGAGGTGCACGTGCCCCCAGGAACCCCTCCGCATGCTGCCGACCGGCTCGATGACGACGACTACCCCGCCTACACCATGGGCCGAGCTGCGGAGATGATCGGCGCCACGCCCGGTTTCCTCCGGGCGATCGGCGAAGCGCGCCTGATCACGCCCCTGCGGTCCGAGGGTGGCCACCGCCGCTACTCCCGCTACCAGTTGCGCATTGCCGCCCGTGCCCGCGAGCTCGTCGACGGCGGCACGCCGATCGAGGCCGCCTGCCGCATCGTCATCCTGGAGGACCAGCTCGAGGAGGCCCTGCGCCTCAACGCGGAGCTGCGCCGGCCGGTGGCGGGTTCGGGGTCCTGAGGCCGGGGCCCGGCGCCGGGGCTCCGTGCCGGGGTGCATATCTGTTGTCGCAAGCACAGAATTCTGTGCAATGCACGATGAGGGTTTATGACGTGCCGGGTGGAGTGTAATTACGCGCCGCGCGCGGTCGCTTGCACCATGCTACGGTGGATGTCAGTTGCAGTTGTGGTTCCCGAAACTCCAAGTGCTCTTGTCACCACAATTGGGTGGTGGGCGCGCTTATGTATTTCCGGCATCATCATTCCGGACGGGGTAATCATTGCGGCGACGCGGGGCCGGCACAGTGCGGGTCCCCGGGCACTGCCCCAGAAGGAGATAAAACATGGCTACTGGCACCGTCAAGTGGTTCAACGCGGAAAAGGGCTTCGGCTTCATCGAGCAGGACGGTGGCGGCGCTGACGTCTTCGCCCACTACTCGAACATCGTCGCGAGTGGCTTCCGTGAGCTGCAGGAGGGCCAGAAGGTGAACTTCGACGTCACGCAGGGCCAGAAGGGCCCGCAGGCGGAGAACATCACCCCCGCGTGATCCTGCAGATGCTCCGGCGCCTGACGCGCTGAGACGCACTTGCACAGCTGGGGCCCGCACCTTCGGGTGCGGGCCCCGGCTCGTTGCTTTTTCCGGGCCCGCACCCGTGCGCCGACTCCGCCCCGTGACGGACACGGTTCACCATCCACCGTGTCGGACACGGCTCACTTTTCGTATCCGGGCTTCGTCCACGCATTTCATCGGCCCGTTCTTGCGATTCCTGCGCCGCTTCGCTGCCGCGCGGAATTCCTCGATGAGCGCCATATCGAGGAAGGGTTCTCCTTGAACCGCTCAACTCGCACGGACGACCGCTGCTCCGGCAGCCGCGGCGGAGCCCCGAGCCGTTCCTGGTCCGGCTGCTGTTCCGGTTCCGGATATCGCTCCGGTTCCGGTGGTCACGGCCGCCGGGGCGCCGCCGAGCAGGGCGAGTTCGCGTGCCGGTGGCGGGGTTGCGGGCGACGCCACACCCGTTGGCGTACACGGGAGGAGTGATTGCGTGTCACTGCCAGAGTGCGTCGGCGACCGCGACCCCGGTGAACACCGCGCCCAGCGCCGCCACCACGCTCGCCGCGACATTGGCCGCCGCGTAGAACTTCGCCCCGTCCTCGGCCAGCCGCAGCGTCTCGTAACCGAACGTCGAATACGTCGTCAGCGCCCCGCACAGCCCCGTACCGACGAACAGCTGCACCTGCGACGAGGCGGCACCGGCCGCCACCGCGCCGGTCAGCAGCCCCAGCAGCAGGGATCCCGCCACGTTCACCACGAACGTCCCCCACGGGAAGACCGTGTCGTGCCGGGCCTGGACCGCACGGTCGGTCAGATAGCGGAGCGGGGCGCCGATCGCAGCGCCGACGATCACGAGCAGCCAGGTCACCGGCCCTCCTCCCGGTCGCCGCGGCGGACGATCTCGCACGCGTCGAGGACGACGACGCCGTCCCCGGTCAGTTCGTCGATGAGCGGCAGGAACGCGCGGATCCGGTCCTCGGTGTCCACGATCACGACCGCCACCGGCAGTTCCTCGCTCAGCGACAGCAGTCGCTGGGTGTGGATCCGCGACGAGGCACCGAACCCCTCGATGCCTCGGAACGCACTCGCACCCGCCAGCCCGGCACGGTGTGCCCGGTGCACGATCTCCGCATAGACGGGGCGGTGGTGCCAGACGTCGGACTCCCCGACCAGAATCGTCAGGCGCAGCCCCCGCCCGGCCGCCGCGGCCGGCTCCGTCTCCCTCGTCATGGCTGCCTCCACGCCAGCACGCGGCGGGTCACCCACACCGCACTCCACACCGCGGCGAGGGCCGCCAGCAGCGTCAGCCCGAGATAGGCGATGCCGGTACGGGCCCGGCCGCCGTCCACCAGCCGTTCGATGTCCGCGGCGTACGTGGAGAACGTGGTGAACCCGCCCAGCACGCCCGTACCGAAGAACGGGCGCACCAGCCGGTGCGCCGCCCATACGTCGCTGATCAGGACCATGAACACGCCGATCACCGCGCACCCGAGGACGTTCACGATCAGCGTCGTCCAGGGGAAGCCGCCCGGCGGGGTGACCCAGATCAGCGATGCCCCGTAACGGGCGGTCGCTCCGGCGGCGCCGCCGAGGGCGATGACGCCGAGGACGGGCCACTGCCCTTTCGACTGCCGGGTGCGCTGCCCGGGTACGGGCGCGACGCGCCCGGTGCCGTCGGGACCCTCCGTCACGGGTGTCGCTCGGGGCTGCTGGGCTCCCATGGGCACATGTCTCCTACCTGCTGGGTGCCCGGAAACGAGCACGCTCCACCGCAAGTAGGGACCGTTGGCGGCACTGCTGCCGCGGTTCGGGTACGGCGGGCCCCACCGCCGCGCAGCAACCGTCACCAGTCCCTGCTCGCACCAGACTATCGCCCGGCCGAACGCTTCGCCGCCGCAGGTCAGCACCTGCCGGGCCGCGCATACAGCGTGACCTGACCCCCCTTGTCCTGCACCCGGCGGCATACGACGAACTCCGTCCGCAGCACGTCCCGCTTGACCGCCTCCTCCGGCAGCGCGTCCTCCGGCTGCCCCGGCGGGTCGCTGAGCGCCACGACCCGGTCGAAGTCGCGCAGGCGAGACCGGATCCGGCCGGCCGAATCCTCGGTGCCCTCGAGGGTGTTGTCGGCGGCGGGGCTCCGCAGAAGTGCCAGATCGGTCAGGCCCCGGAAGTCGTCCGGGTAGGAGAGGGCCCATTCCCTTCGCCGTGACGGCATGAAGAGCACGCCGGCGCCGTCCGGCGCCAGGGCCCGTGCATGGGCGGCGAGGGCGGTGACGTTGTCCTTGCGGCTGTCGGGGGTGCGCATCTGAAGCGTCACGGGGAGGAGGGCGACGGCCACACCGGCGGCCGCGATGCCGAACACCGCGGCACGCGGCCGGAGCGCGGCCAGCCGGGCGGTCCGCCCGGCGGCGGCCCACAGCCGGTCCACGGCGAATCCGATGAGCAGGCC
The DNA here is from genome assembly GCF_042802415.1 of Streptomyces sp. NPDC057486. Taxonomy (NCBI): domain Bacteria; kingdom Bacillati; phylum Actinomycetota; class Actinomycetes; order Kitasatosporales; family Streptomycetaceae; genus Streptomyces; species Streptomyces sp. NPDC057486. The sequence goes on from NZ_JBHVEE010000020.1 coordinate 91,300, forward strand.
CAGGGCGAGCTGGGAGTAGAGGACGTAGCGGTCCACGTACATGGGCTCGTGGAGGGACGCGAGGAGCAGCGCGGCCGTGGGCAGGATCAGCAACGGGAGGGCCAGCCGCACCAGGCGGGCAGCGCGCGGACGGCCTGCCGCGCCCGCCTGTCGCGTTCCGTACACCGCGCAGAGCAGACCGAGGAGGGTGACGGCCGCGATCACGAGCCACTCCTCGGGATGCGGCCACCCGATCCAGGACACCTGTTCCGACTGCCTCAGGGAGAACAGGGTCAGGGGAGCCACCGCGGCCACGGGAAGCACGGCCGCCACCGCCCAGGACCGCAGCACCCGGCGGGGCGGACGCCAGAGATACAGCGTCAGGCCGTGTGCCACCAGGGCCAGGATCGCGAACTCGTGGAGCCATCCGGCGAGGGCGAGGGTGACCCCGTACGCACTCAGGCGCCGGCGCGAGGGATCGTCGACGGCGCCGACGAGCAGCCAGGTGGCGAGGGCGACCAGCGCGCACACCATGGCGTACGAGCGGCCTTCCTGCGCATACATCTGGACGACGGGGATCAGGGCGAAGGAGAGACCGGCGAGAAGTCCGGCACGCGGGCCCGCCAGACGTGTCCCGGTCGACGCCACGAGCAGGGTGGCCACGGACGTCGCGACCACCGAGGGCAGCCGGAGCAGCAGCAGCCCGTCGCCGCCCAGGGCGAACAGTCCATGCATGAGGAAGTAGTAGAGGCCGTGCACGGCGTCGGCGGTGCCGAGCAGGTGCCAGATCTCGGAGAGGCTCCGGTGCGCGACCTGGTACGTCACCGACTCGTCGCGCCACATGGTGTTCTCGCGACGAATTCCCCAGAGACCCATCGTCAGTGCCAGCAGCGCGGGCCATAACCCGTAGCGGTACGAGGTGCGTTGTCCGGCGCCGCCTCCCGGATCCGGTGCGGAACGGTCCCCGGGATCTGCCGCCGCGCTCAAAGTGACCGGACTCTGCGGGTGGTTGATGGCGCGACTCCGATTCGGTGACGGAAGAGGTCCATAGAGCGCCTGGGCTCCGCTCGTGAGCGTACCCAAGGTGCCGCGAAGGAGGGAGGGAAATCCGGAGAATGCTGTTTCGCTCATTCAGAGGAACTCGGGGCGGGTGCTAGGCTCGCGCGGATCGGGCGCGGAAAACCGGAGAACCCCCGAGAACGTCTGAGAACGTCTGGGAACCCCCGAGAACACGAGAGAGCGCAAGGGAATGGCCGTGGAGAAGACTTCCCCGAGGATTGTGGTGGTCGTCCCCACCTACAACGAACGGACGAATCTGCCGATCCTCGTCGATCTGCTCATGGATCTGCATCTGCCGAACCTGCACATTCTGGTGGTCGACGACAATTCGCCCGACGGCACGGGGGATGTTGCGGACCGGCTCGCGGCCGAGACCTCGGGCCTGGTCGGGGTGTTGCACCGCACCGAAAAGAACGGGCTCGGGCGCGCCTACGTGGCCGGGATGACGCGTGCGCTCGCGGAGAAAGCGGAAGTTGTCATTCAGATGGATGCGGACCTCTCCCATCCGGCGTCGGTGGTTCCGGTCATGGTCGAGAAACTGTTCGCCGAGAATGCCGCCGTCGTCATCGGGTCCCGCTATGTGGAAGGCGGTTCGCTCGCCACCGAGTGGCCATGGCACCGCAAAGCGCTCTCCGCCTGGGCCAATTTCTATGTCAATGTGATTCTGCGGCTGCACGTGAAGGATGCCACCGCCGGATTCAAGGCATGGCGGGCGGACACCCTGAAATCGATCGATCTGCCGACCGTCCGCAGCAATGGATATTCCTTTCAGGTGGAGATGAACTACCGCACGGTCAGGCGCGGATTGCGGATGGTCGAGGTCCCGATCCGGTTCGAGGAGCGGGTGAACGGCGAGTCGAAGCTCGGGCTGCGCGTGCAGATCGAGTCGGCGGTTGCGCCGTGGAAACTGCGGTTCGGCAAGCAAGGCTGAGCAACTGCGGCAGTGCGCGAGGGTCCGGACGCTGGACCCGGGGCCCCGTCCGGTCCGCCTGACACCCGCTAATCCTTCAACAGGGCGAGAACTTCCTCGTCGGGCGTCTGGGAGAAGTCCCGGTACCACTCGCCGACGGCCGAGAAGAGCGCAGGCGTCGAGAGACAGACCACCTCGTCCACCTGCGTACGCAGCCAGGCGACCGTGTCCGCGGGCGCCACCGGGACCGCCAGCACCACCCGGGCCGCGCCCTGCGCCCGTACGACCTCGCAGGCGGCCGAGGCCGTGGCGCCGGTCGCCACCCCGTCGTCGACCACGATCGCGGTACGGCCGGCCAGTTCCAACCGCGGCCGGTCGCCCCGGAACTGCCGTGCCTGCCGGGTGAGCTCCGCCTTCTCGGCACGCTCCACCGACGCGATGTCCCCGCGGCTGATCCCTCCGCGGCGTACGACGTCGTCATTGATCACCCGTACCCCGCCCTCCCCGATGGCACCGAAGGCCAGCTCACGGTGGTACGGAACACCGAGCTTGCGGACCACGATCACATCGAGAGGTGCGCCGAGTGCCGTCGCCACCGCCGCGGCGACCGGCACCCCGCCCCGGGGCAGCCCCAGAACGACGGGGCTCTGCCCCGCTTCGTCCCCCTGCAGATGCCGGAGTGCTTCGGCGAGCTGCTTGCCCGCATCCGTGCGATCGGTGAACAACACGGTGGTTCACCTCCGACCCGGGGGAGACAGAGGCACGTACGCACCTACTTCGAAGCAACCCCATTTGCGGCGCCTGCGCAAGTCGGCGACGGTCGATCCATGGAACGGATCGGAGCGGTACTGATCGACATCGACGGGGTGCTCACCATCGACTGGGAACCGCTGCCCGGCGCGGTGGCGGCCCTGGAGCGGCTGCGTACCGCCGGACTTCCGTTTGCCCTGGTCACCAATACCACCTCACGCACCCGCGCCCGGATCGCGGCGAAGCTGGCCGGGGCGGGCTTCCCCGTCGGCGAGGACGACATCCTCACCGCGCCCGCCGTCACCGCGGCGTACCTGCGCGCCCACTGCCCGGGTGCCCGGTGCGCACTGCTCAACAGTGGCGACGTGAGCGAGGACCTGACGGGCGTGACCCTCGTCGATGTGGGAGAGGCCACCGCGGACGTGGTCGTCCTGGGAGGCGCGGGCGACGCGTTCGACTACGCGTCGCTCAACGCCGCGTTCCGCCACCTCCAGCACGGCGCCCGGCTGATCGCCATGCACCGCAACCTGTACTGGCGTACGGCGGAAGGTCTCGCCCTCGACACCGGGGCCTTCCTCCCGGGGCTGGAACGGGCCGCCCGGATCGAGGCGGAAATCACCGGCAAACCCGCCGGGGCGTTCTACGCCACCGCCCTGGCCCACCTCGGCGCCACCGCGTCCGCCGCGCTGATGGTGGGCGACGACATCGAGACCGACGTACTCGCGGCCCAGCGGTGCGGCATCACGGGCGTCCTCGTCAGAACAGGCAAATACCTGCCCGAGACACACCGCTCCGCCAGTGGTACCCCGGACCACGTCCTCGACTCCATCGCCGACCTCCCGGTCCTCCTGGACCGGTGAGCCCCAGCAGGACGCGGGCCGGGTCGTGCACGGCGATGTGCCGGGCGATGACGGGCGGGAACCCGGAGAGATCGATCCGGCAGAAGTCGACGGTGCCACCGGGCGCGGTCCACTCGCCGCAGCCGTCACCGTCGCAGCTGCGGGCCAGGTCCGCCTCCTCGTCGAGTCGGGCGCGCAGGGACTGCACCGGATCGTTGGTCATGGGCCCATCATCCTCGCCGTGACGGTACGGACACGCCCCGTGCCGCGACCGTCCGTACACACCCGCTCCATCGCATGCCGCCACCGTCCGAGGGATGTGCCCGCCGCGCCGCGCCTCTCCACCCGCCTGCGCCACCCGCCGGTCATAACCTCGGAACGCCCCTTTCCCGGTCCCCGTGCAGCACACACACCGGTGGAGTCCGCATGTCATCAGCCGTCACCGGAAACCGTCGCCGGAACCAGAGGCAACGTCGCGTCCTCACACTCCTCGGCCTCCTGCTGGTCGCCACCGTCGCCGCGTTCGGCATGGACTGGGTGATGCCGTCGAAGGACCCGGACGAGCTCGACCCGCGCATCTCCTCGATCATGGGCAAGCCCGATTATTCGCACGCCCAGTGGGGTCTGTTCGAGCAGAACCCGGAGACCGGCAAGGTGGTGCAGTCGCGCTACGCGGACCAGTTCTTCACCCCCGGTTCCGTGGCCAAACTGTTCGGTGTCAGCGGCGTCTGGCACGCCCTCGGCAGCGACCACCGCTTCGTCACGCCGGTCCATGCCGTCGGAAAGCGCCGGGGCGCGACCCTCACCGGGAACCTGGACCTCGTCGCGCAGGGCGACCTGACCCTCGGCGGCCGTACGCGTGCGGACGGCACCGTCGCCTTCACCGCCATCGACCACACCTACGCCGACGACATCCCCGGAGCGACCCTCACCCCGCAGAACCCGCTGGCCGGCATCGACCAACTGGCCCGGCAGGTACGCGCGTCGGGGATCACCAAGGTGGACGGCGACGTGGTCGTGGACGCCCGGCTGTTCCGTCCCGACCCGGAACTCGACCCGACGCCGACGCCGTTGATCATCAACGACAACCTCATCGACCTGCTCACCACCCCCGGCGAAGGGCCGGGCGCGCCGGCCAAGCTGGACTGGCGCCCGAAGGTGGCGCCGTACCGCGTCACGTCCTCCGTCCGAACCGTCGAGGCGGGCATGCCCGCCGACATCACGGTGACGCCCTCCGCCGACGGCACACGCATCCGGCTCTCCGGCACCATCGCCGCCGGTTCCGCCCCGGTCCTGCGGGTGTCGGAGATCCGGGACCCGAACGCCTTCGGCCGCACCGCCTTGATCGAGGCACTGAAGCGGGCCGGGGTCGAGGTCACCGCGGCCGCGGTCGGAGCCAATCCGGCCGGTAAGCTGCCCGACTCCTACCGGGGCGCGCCCGAGGTGGCCCGGTTCACGTCCCCGCCGTTCGAGCAGTACGCCCGACTCGTCCTCAAGGTGAGCCACAACCTCGGGGCGAACCTCGGTATCTGCCTGATGGCCGTCAGTACGGGAAGCCATCAGTGCCCGGACGGATTCCCGGCACTGGCGAAGTTCCTGGACGAGGCGAAGGTGGACCGCAATGCGGTGCAGCTGGCCGACGGCCGTGGCGGCAACCCGGCCGACCGCACCACACCCCGCGCCGTCGCCCGGATCCTGACGTACTGGCAGGGCACCCCCGATGCGGACCGCTTCCGGGAGGCTCTGCCCACCCTGGGCGTCGACGGCAGCCTCGCGGACAACTGCCGCCACTGCCCGGCCCGGGGCAAGGTCTCCGCGAAGACGGGCACCGTCGCCGACGGCGACCTCCTCAACGACCGGCTGGCGGTGGGCGCGGAGACGACGGCCGGGTATCTGGAGACGAGCAAGGGGCACTACGACGTGTTCTTCATCGGGGTGAACGGCGCCTCGACGCCCGACATCAGCGGAGTGCTGACCATCGCGAACGACGTGGCCGACATCGCCGCGATCCTTCAGGAGAACGCGAGCGGCAGTTCCTGAGCCGCGCACACCCTGCGGGAAGGGCGGCGCACCGATGTGCTCACCCTCGACGCCGTCTCCTCGCCGCCGTGCACGCGGTGGGCATCCTGATCACGGCCTCCGACGCCACGGGGCCCTGGCGCTGCGGGACGAACGGGCCGCTCCGGCGGCGTCAGCCGGCGGGGACGCCCGGGGGAAACGACGCACGGACACCCTGTCCAGGAACAGCGGCTCGGCCCGGCGTGCGGGAG
>NZ_JBHVEE010000021.1:0-97031 GCF_042802415.1 Streptomyces sp. NPDC057486
CAGCGTCAGATCATCAGCGAAGTGCCGGTCACCAGTGGCATCGGGCACATACTTCACACAGACAACGATCCTCAAGCTCACGCCGGCTCTCCTACTGCATCGTCATTTCTGGGCTGCCTTGATGCACGCAGCATAGGCGCCTGATGGGACGGATTCCGGTCGGGGCGACCGATGCTCCGAGCGACATATTACTCGCCAGTACACCCAGTACGTCACCCATGAGCAAGCGCTTTGCACTGTGATCTGGCCGACGCCCGGTGCCCATGCGCCACCTGGGAACTCTCAGTCCCGCAACGCCGTGAAGCGACCCTGGTGATAGAGCAGCGGGCGGCCGCCCCCGGCCGGATCGCCGACGACGGCCTCCGCTATCACGATCCGGTGGTCCCCCGCCGGGATCCGCGCCACCACGCGGCAGACCAGCCACGCAAGCACCCCGTCGAGCAGCGGGACACCTTCCGGCCCACTGCGCCAATAGGTGGACGGACCGAACCGGTCGGCGCCGCTGCGCGCGAATGTGGCGGCCAGCTCCTGCTGGTGCTCACCCAGTATGTGAACGCCGATGTGCTCGGCCTCCGCCACGACCGGCCAGCTGGAGGACGAGGTCCCCACACCGAAGGAGATGAGCGGCGGCTCGGCGGCGACGGAGTTCAGGGAGGTCGCGGTGAAGCCGACCGGCCGGTCACCGGCGGCGGTGATCACCGCAACTCCGGCGGCATGCTGCCGGAAGACGGAGCGCAGGAGATCGGGGGAAGCCGTGCGGGCGCTGGAGAGCTCGGGCGAAGCCGTCATGGAGATGTCCTTCTGCAAGGGAGGCGTACGGGGCCGTGGGTGCTCAGGCACCCGGACAGCGCGCACTCGCGTTGCGGGCGAGGTCCACGTGGACCCGGCCGTAGAGAAGGAGTTCCGGCGGCATAGCGTCAGACTGACGATGCGTGGTGGGTGCAGTCAAGAGGGTTCCGCAATGTGGGAGATGCATCACGGTCCGTTACATCGCGTGCCCCAACGCGGCGACGACATCGACGGTTCGGGGCTGCCCGACCGCTCGGCGGACGATCCGGCCGGTCGCATCGAGAACCAGCACCGTCGGCGTACGGCTGATGTCGAGCTCGCGCACGAGAGTGAGATGCGCCTCGGCGTCGATTTCGACGTGGGCGACGCCGTCGACCATTCCGGCCACCTCGCCGAGGGTGCGGCGGGTGGCCCGGCAGGGCTGGCAGAAGGCGCTGGAGAACTGCACGAGGGTGGCCCGCTCCCCCAATTCCGCGCCGAGTTGGGCCGCATCCAGCCTGTTCGCACGTGCCTGCCCGTCCACCGTCCGCCTCCTGTCAGAGCCCCTCGCAAGGGGTCAGCACCGTCGGGCGCGGAGTCATTCCCGCCGACTCCACGTGACGAGAATCTCGCGCCCCGCGCCCGCCGAGACTGGCCACCGCGGCGGACATGGGGCACGATCGGCGCAATGCCGAAAACCTACGGCTGCGTAACTTCCGCCGGGAGAACCCTCCCCAGGCGCTGAAGAAGGGTCTTCTCCAGATGGCAGAACTCGTCTATCGGCCGGTCATCGGCGCCGCTCGCACCATGTTCAAGGCGCTGGACCTGAAGATCGACACTCAGGGTTCGGAGCACATCCCGAAGACCGGCGGTGCGGTACTGGTCAGCAACCACATCAGCTATCTCGACTTCATCTTCACCGGGCTCGCGGCGCTGCCGCAGAAGCGGCTGGTCCGCTTCATGGCGAAGGAATCGGTCTTCCGGCACAAGGTCTCCGGTCCGCTGATGCGCGGCATGAAGCACATCCCGGTCGACCGGAAGCAGGGCGAGGAGGCGTATGCCCACGCCCTCGCCTCACTGCGCTCCGGCGAGATCATCGGCGTCTTCCCCGAGGCGACCATTTCGCAGTCGTTCACGCTGAAGAGCTTCAAGTCGGGCGCGGCCCGACTGGCCCAGGAGGCCGGCGTACCGCTGATCCCGATGGCCCTGTGGGGCACGCAGCGGATCTGGACCAAGGGGCGGCCGCGCAACTTCAAGCGCAGCCACACCCCGGTGACGATCCGGGTCGGTGCCCCGATGGAGGCCCCCACCGACCAGTACGCGGGTGCGATCACCCGACGTCTGCGGGAAGGGGTGCAGGAGCTCCTCGAAGCGGCGCAGCGCGCCTACCCGGTGCGGCCGAGGGACGCGAGCGACACCTGGTGGGTGCCCGCGCACCTCGGCGGTACGGCTCCGACGCCCGCCGAGGTGCGCGAGGCCAGCTGACGGGGCCCGTTCACCACCACGGCTGAAACGTCACTCCGGGGTGCGCACGGTGATCCGCGCCCCGGGGCTCAGCGCCTCCGGCGTCTCGGCGGGTTCGGCGCCTGCGGCTTCGAGCTCGCGGATCGTCGTCGACCGACCGGGACCGGATGGGTGACGCCGATCGCGTTGCAGGCGTCGACCAGCAGATCGATCCGCGGCAGTCCGGCCTCGGTGAGAGCGCGCCCGGCGAGCGCCTCGGCGGAGTTGCGGCTACGGGACGGCTCGGCGCCGAAGGCCGCGTACGCGGCCTGCCAGGAGGCAATGTGGGGGCCTCGTGCGGGCCCCCTGCCGTCGAGCTGTTCGACGAGCCGTCGGGCGGCATCGTCCAGCAGGGCCGAGCTGTCCTCACGGCTCGTCCCGTTGGCCGGCGCACGCGCCTCGACGGCGAGGCGGGTGAAGCCGAGCGCAAGGGTGCGCGCGTCGTCGGAAACGGTGGGCGTCAGCGGCATCCGCCACTCTGCCTCTGGACGGGTCAGAGCGCGGTCGGAAGCGTGCGCCACAGGTGCGTGCGGTCCTCGGCAGTCTGCAGGGCGCGCAGAACCGCCGGATGCGGTGCCGCATAGAGGATTGGATAGTCCACGCCATTGGACTCCGGCCCGATGGGCCAGGCCAGCCGTTCCTCGTCGAGCGAGAACTGGGCGTCGACACCCTGCTTGTTGCCGCGCGGGTCCTGGCGGTCCCAGCGGTCCCGGCCCGGCAGGCGCACGGCGATCAGCCCGTGCAGGACGTCCGGATCCCCGTTCTCGTCGTGGAAGCCCTGGTAGCAGAGGGCCGTCGGGATACCTGCCGCGCGCAGCAGGGCCGCCAGCGCGTGGGACTTGGAATGACAGATGCCGTTACGGGTGGCGAGGACGTCCGAGGCGCGCCAGCTGACCCTGGGATCACCCGAGTCGACGGAGTGCGGAATGGTGTCGCGGACGAACTCATAGGCCGCGAGCGCGTATGAGTATGCGTCGTCGCCATCGACGCGAAGGCGGTCGACGGTCTGCCGTACGAGCGGATGCTCGTGATCGATGGCCACATCGGCGGCGAGATAGGCGTCCAGGGCAGGGGTTTGCTGGGTCAGCTCCATGCATGCAGAGCGTACGGAAGCGGCCGACCGGAAAGCAATGACTTTCCGGTCGGCCGCATATTCATGCGCAGCGTGATGCTACTTGGCGATCTCTTCCTTCAGCGCGAGGACGAACGCGTCCACGTCGTCCTCCGTGGTGTCGAAGGAGCACATCCAGCGCACATCGCCGGCGGTCTCGTCCCAGAAGTAAAAACGGAAGCGCTTCTGGAGCCGCTCGCTCACGTCGTGCGGCAGACGCGCGAAGACGGCGTTCGCCTGGACCGGGTAGAGGATCTCCACGCCCTCCACCGCCCGGACGCCCTCCGCGAGCCGCTGAGCCATGGCGTTGGCGTGCCGGGCGTTGCGCAGCCACAGGTCACCGGCGAGCAGCGCCTCCAGTTGCACCGAAACGAAACGCATCTTCGATGCCAGCTGCATCGACAGCTTCCGCAGATGCTTCATGGCCCGCACGGCATCGGGGTTCAGGACGACGACGGCCTCACCGAAGAGGGCCCCGTTCTTGGTGCCGCCGAACGAGAGGACGTCGACGCCGACCTCGCTGGTGAAGGTACGCACAGGGACGCCCAGCGACGCCGCGGCGTTGGCGATCCGCGCCCCGTCGAGGTGGACCTTCATGCCGCGCTCGTGGGAGTGCTCGCAGATGGCGCGGATCTCATCGGGCGTGTAGACGGTGCCGAGCTCGGTGTTCTGAGTGATCGACACGACCTGGGGCATCGCGCGGTGTTCGTCGTCCCAGCCGTACGCCTGCCGGTCGATGAGCTCGGGGGTGAGCTTGCCGTCCGGGGTCGGCACGGTGAGCAGCTTGAGGCCGCCCACGCGCTCCGGGGCGCCGCCCTCGTCCACGTTGATGTGCGCGGACTCGGCGCAGATGACCGCGCCCCAGCGATCGGTCATCGCCTGCAGCGAGACGACATTCGCCCCGGTGCCGTTGAAGACCGGGAACGCCTCGGCGGTGGGGCCGAAGTGCCCCTTGACGATCTGCTGGAGGTTCTCGGTGTAGTCGTCCTCGCCATAGGCGATCTGGTGACCGCCGTTGGCGAGGGCGATGGCCGCGAGGATCTCCGGGTGGGCGCCCGCGTAGTTGTCACTGGCGAATCCGCGTATCTGCGGATCGTGGCGACGTCGCGCGTCGGTCCTCATGGTTGCGGGGTCAGCCACAGACGCTTTCCGTTCACTTCGGAGGCGGGCTTGGACCAGACGCCGGCGATGGCCTCGGCCAGCTCCTTGACGTCGGTGAAGCCCGCGAACTTCGCATTCGGGCGCTCGGCGCGCATCGCGTCGTGCACCAGTGCCTTGACGATCAGGATCGCAGCCGCTGTCCTCGGCCCTTCCTCGCCCCCCGCCTTGCGGAAGGCGTCCGCGAGCGCAAGGGTCCAGGCCTCGGCGGCCGCCTTCGACGCGGCGTAGGCGGCATTGCCCGCAGTGGGCTTGCTCGCCCCGGCCGCGCTGATCAGCAGGTAGCGGCCGCGGTCGCTGCGCTGGAGCCCTTCCTGGAAGGCCAGCGAGGTGTGCTGAACCGTGCGGATCAGCAGCTTCTCCAGGAGATCCCAGTCCGCGAGGTCGGTCTCGGCGAAGGTGGCGCTACCGCGCCAGCCGCCCACCAGGTGGACCAGGCCGTCGATCCGGCCGAACTCCTTCTCGGTCTTGTCCGCCCATGCCCGGGCGGCGTCGAGATCGAGCAGATCGACGGTGTCGCCGGTGACGGTGGCGCCGCCGTGGGCGTACCGTGCGGCGTCGACGGCCTCCGCCAGGCGGGTGGCATCCGCGTCCGAGGCGACGACGATCGCACCGGCCTCGGCGAGCCTGAGCAGCGTCGCCCGGCCCGCCGGTCCGGCGGCTCCGGCAACGGCGATCACCGCGCCTTCCAGCGCGCCGTTCCCATTGCCCGTGCCGTTTGCGTTCATGGTCACCGCCTCCTTCGAACGAGCGCTCACGCGGCTGCCTGCTCGGCGTCCGCCGCGGTGATCCCCCTGGTGGAGGCGATCACATTCTTCAGCTTCTTGGCGAGCGCCTCATAGAACATGCTCAGCGGAAACTCGTCCGGAAGCACGTCGTCCACGAGCTTGCGAGGCGGCTGCGAGAGGTCCAGGGCGTCCGGACCCTTGGCCCAGCGGGAGCCGGGGTGCGGGGCCAGGTAGGTCGAGACCAGGTCGTACGCGGCGAACCAGTGGACCAGCTTGGGGCGGTCGATGCCGTCGCGGTAGAGCTTCTCGATCTCGCCGCAGAGCTGGTTGGTGACCTGCGGAGCCCTGTCCCAGTCGATCTTCAGGGTGTTGTCGGTCCAGCGGATCACATCGTGCTTGTGGAGGTACGCGAAGAGCAGCTGGCCGCCGAGACCGTCGTAGTTGCGGACCCGCTCGCCGGTGACCGGGAAGCGGAACATCCGGTCGAACAGCACGGCGTACTGCACGTCACGGCCCTGCGGGAAGCCGTCGGCCTCCAGCTTCACGGCCTCCTTGAAGGCGGTGAGGTCGCAGCGCAGCTCCTCCAGTCCGTACATCCAGAACGGCTGCCGCTGCTTGATCATGAACGGGTCGAACGGCAGGTCACCGTGGCTGTGGGTGCGGTCGTGGACCATGTCCCAGAGCACGAATGCCTGCTCGCAGCGCTGCTGGTCGCCGACCATCTCGCGGATGTCATCGGGCAGCTCCACGCCGAGGAGGTCGACGGAGGCCTCGGTGACGCGGCGGAAGCGGGCGGCCTCACGGTCGCAGAAGATGCCGCCCCAGCTGAAGCGCTCGGGGGCCTCGCGCACGGCGATCGTCTCCGGGAAGAGCACCGCGGAGTTGGTGTCGTAACCGGAGGTGAAGTCCTCGAAGGTGATGCCGCAGAAGAGCGGGTTGTCGTAGCGCGTGGCTTCGAGCTCGGCGAGCCATTCGGGCCAGACCATCCGCAGGACGACCGCTTCGAGATTGCGGTCCGGGTTGCCGTTCTGCGTGTACATCGCGAAGACGACCAGGTGCTGCAGACCGTCGGCGCGGTTCCTGGCGGGCTGGAAGGCGAGCAGCGAGTCCAGGAAGTCCGGCACACCGAAGCCGTCCGCCGCCCAGCGGCGCAGGTCCACGACGAGGGCGCGGTGGTACGCGGCATCGTGCGGGAGCAGCGGGGAAAGCTCTTCGATCGCGGCGATCACGCGTTCCAGCGTCGCCAGGACGGTGGCAGGCGAGGGGGCACCTTCGGCGTCGAAGTCGATCGAACCGTCCTTCGCCTGCCAGGGCCGGATCTCCTCCACGGCATCCCTGAGCGCGGGCCAGGCAGGCTGCTCGACCACCCGCTGGGCAGTAGCTATCGCGCCGACCTCGGCGTCGTGCACAAGAATTTCCGTCATCACACTTCCTCCACGGGAGAACCTCGCGTCAAGCAACCGTATCCATGTGTGGTTCTTCGAGACAAGTGAGCCTCAGAAAATTATCCTGCCGACCCCCACGGTGACCGCGATTCTTCCTGTCACACTCCGCTTGTGCGGCTCCTTCCGTCGGTTCCGGGGGACACCGGACCGCCGACGGTCGCACTTCCGGGCGTTCCGGCCGTGCAGGGCGCGCCCACGTACGGGTGACTCGGCTCGCCGGGCACCGGCGCTACCGGTAGGACGGGTGTCATCCACCTCCTCCTACCCCTGCGGAGACCGCCGCGTGAGTATCCGTGCCGTCCTTGTCGCAGCCGTCAACTCCGGATTCCTGCCCGGTGTCGCCGACGTCCCGGGACACGGCACCATTCACCCTCGCGCTACCGGCGCTCTCCGGGGTCCGGACCACTAGGCTGCCGAGTTGCCGTAAGCCGAGTGCCGAAGTGCCGCGTGGGCAGGAGCAGCACGCGGGGAGACGCCGTCGACGGAAGCGAGATTGCCTTGACTTTTCTCACCATCGGTCATCGCGGGGTGATGGGTGTCGAGCCGGAGAACACCCTGCGGTCGTTCGTCCACGCCGAGCAGGCCGGCATGGACGTCATCGAACTGGACCTTCATCTGAGCAAGGACGGCGCACTCGCCGTCATGCACGACGCCGAGGTGGACCGGACGACCGACGGCACGGGCCCGATCGCCGAGAAAACCATTGCCGAGCTGCGGGAACTCGATGCCGGGCAGGGCGAACGGGTGCCCGTCTTCGAGCAGGTGCTCGATGCCGTGCGCTCCCCCTTGCAGGCGGAGATCAAGGATGCGGCCGCTGCCCGGGCGCTGGCCGAGGTGATGCTGCGGCGCGATCTCGTCGACCGGGTCGAGGTGTCGTCGTTCCACGACGAGGCGGTCGCCGAGATCACTCAACTGGTGCCGGGGGTACGGACCGTCCTCATCGCCAGCCGGTGGAAGAGCGATGTGGTGGACCGGGCGAAGGCGGTGGGCGCGGCGACGCTCGCGCTGAACATCCGCCGTCTCACGCTGGAGGTCGTCGAGCAGGCCCACGCCGAGGGAGTGAAGGTCATCGGCTGGGTGGTGAACACCCAGGATCATCTGCGTCTGGTCCGCGCCCTGGGGCTGGACGGCGCGACCACCGACTTCCCGGAGATCCGCCGCGCCGGCCGCTTCACCGCGTAGGTGCGGGGAGGGCTAGCCCTCCTTCAGATCCTTGATCAGCAGCTCGAAGGCGAGATCGTCGCGCTGGGGGACGCCGAAGCGCTCGTCGCCGTACGGGAACGGGCTCAGCTCTCCCGTACGGCGGTAGCCGCGGCGCTCGTACCAGGCGATCAGTTCCTCGCGCACCGAGATCACGGTCATGTGCATCTCGGCGGCGCCCCAGCTCTCCCGGACGGTGCGTTCGGCCTCGGCGATGATCAGCTTGCCGAGGCCGCCGCCCTGAAGCTCGGGGCGGACCGCGAACATCCCGAAGTAGGCGGCTTCCCCCCGGTGTTCGAGCTGACAGCAGGCGATCAGTTCGCTGTCCCGCTCCACCACGAGCAGTCGGCTGCCGGGGGCCTCGACCACCGCGCGGACCCCATCGGGGTCGGTCCGCTGCCCCTGCAGGATGTCCGCCTCGGTCGTCCACCCAGCGCGGCTCGAGTCGCCCCGGTACGCCGACTCGATCAGCGAAACGAGCGCGGGCACATCGGCGTCCGCCGCGTCGCGGAAGGTCAGCTGTCCCGGGTCGCGGGGCGGGGCGATGTCCATGGTGAGGTTCTCCGTTTCTCTGCTGGGCCGTGCCGCAGCAGAGTAGCTCGCCGGTCCGCGCCTAATGTCTCGACCATGGTGCATGTGCTGAGCAGTCGGGTCCTGTTGAGCCCTACCGACCCCGAGCGGTCACGGACGTTCTACGGAGAGTCCCTCGGGCTGCCGGTGTACCGGGAGTTCGGGACCGGCCCCGAGCGCGGGACGGTGTACTTCCTGGGCGGCGGCTTCCTGGAGGTCTCCGGGCAATCCGTCGCGCCGCCCTCGCCCGGGCTGCGGCTGTGGCTGCAGGTCGCGGACGTCCGGGCGGCGTACGAGGAACTGTCGACCCGGGGCGTCGAGGTGGAACGGCCGCCGGTGCGAGAGCCGTGGGGGCTCGTGGAGATGTGGATCTCCGATCCGGACGGCGTGCGGATCGCGGTCGTCGAAGTGCCGGAGGACCATCCGCTGCGATTCCGGCCCTGAGGGCGGCGCCCCGCGACGGCGCACAAGTGACCACACCCTTCTGGGGGTTTCCTCCACGCGCTCCCCTCTTACATCAGTGCGCCGCGTACGCCCTGCCGGGCCGGGGCATCGACTAGTCGACACCGACGTCGTACGTCCTGGGGAGGTGCGCTGTGCACGGACCGGCGATGTCCGGCTGGCTGCTGATGGCGCTGTGCGGGGTCACGGGCGCGTACTGCCTGCTGCGGATGCGCGGCGGGACGGCGGAGGAGCGCAGAACGGCGCGCGATGAGGCGGTCATGGGCTTCGGCATGGCCGCGATGGCGGCGCCCGCCGCGGTCTTCCCGCCGCCCGTGTGGGGATGGGCCGTGTATGTGGTGCTCTTCGGCGCGGCCGCGTTGCGCGGTCTCTGGTTCGCCCGCCGCAGGGGGCACCATCTGCACCATCTGGTCGGCTCACTGGCCATGGTCTACATGGCGTCGGTGATGGCGCCGGGCAGTGGTACGGCAGCGCACGGTGCGGGCGGCGCGCACGGTGGACATCAGATGACGCAGGTCGCCGGTGGCGTGCCGCTGCTGACGGGGATGCTGCTCGTCTATTACGCGGCCTATGTGCTGCGGTCCGGGACACGGCTGATTCCGGTCGCCGCCGCGGGTCCGGCCGAGGGGCGGATCGGAAACAGCTGGGGCGCACGCCCGGAGCTGGCACTGGCCTGCCGGTTGACGATGGGGATCGCCATGTTCGCGATGCTGCTCACGCTGTGAGACAGGGGATGCGGTCGACCGTGGCGTACATCACTTGCCGAGCACAGCCATACCCGCGGGTACCACGCCACTCATAGGCTGACGTCATGTTGGTCTCCCTCGTGCTGCTGCTGCTCGGTGCACTGGCCGCCGTCGTGACCCCGCGGCTGATGGCGCGGGCCGAGTGGCCCGAGCGCGAGCCCGTGGTGGCGCTGTGGGTGTGGCAGTGCGTGGTGGCCGGGGTGCTGCTGTCCTTCGGACTCTCCATGACGTTCAGCGCGGCCGCCGCCTGGCAGGCGGTGCGCGGGCAGGTGTTCGCGCCCGCACCGCACGCCGTGGTGGAGGCGTACGCGCTGGCCGCGTACGGGCCGTGGTCCGCCGTCATCGCCGTTCTGCTGGCGCTGGGTGGCATCTGGAGCGCGGCGATGCTGACGCGGGAGATCCGCCGGGCACAGGTGCGGCGCAGGCGGCGTCGGGCCGAACTGCTGGTCCGTTCCCCGTTGATGCCCGGCGAGGAGCCCGGGACCGGTCGGCTCGTGGTGCTGGAGGGTGAGCGCCCCGACGCCTGGTGGCTCCCCGGAGCAGCACCTCAACTGGTCATCACCACTGCGGCTCTCGGACGACTGAAGGGACGTCAGCTGGATGCGGTGCTGGCCCATGAGCAGGGGCACGCGCAGGCGCGGCACGACTGGCTGCTGCACTGCTCCGCAGCGCTGGCGAACGGGTTCCCCCAGGTGCCGGTGTTCGCCGCTTTCCGTGACGAGATGCACCGGCTCGTCGAACTGGCGGCGGACGATGTGGCGTCACGGCGCTTCGGCCGGCTGACGATTGCTCTCGCCCTGGTCGAACTGAACGAGGAACGGGGCGTGTTCGGCCCCTGCCCGACACCGGGCGCGGAGCTGCCGCTGCGCGTGAACCGGCTGCTGTCCCCCGTCGAGCGGCTCACCGCGGGGCGTCGGCTGCGGCTGACCGCGGCGGCTGCCCTGGTGCCGATCGTGCCGCTTCTGGTGGCCTTCGTGCCGGGACTCAGCGCGCTGGGATAGCCGGTGTCGTGGTCCGTCCGCAAGGATCACCCCATGCACTCCCCAGTCCCGCCCCCGCCCCTCTCCCCGCCGAGCCGCTCGCCTGTTCTCCGAGCCGGCATCGTGTGCGGATGCCTCGCCCTGGTGCTGCTGGTCCTGGTCGCCCTGCGCTGGCCCCCACTGATGTCGCTGGACCGTACGGTCGCCGACGCGCTGCACCGCCGGGCGGTGACGGAGCCGGGCCTCGTGCACATCAACCGGATCCTGACCGACTGGGTGTGGGACCCCTGGACGATGCGCCTCCTTATCGCGGTCGCCGTGGTGATGCTGTGGTGGCGCGGAGCCCGGATGCTCGCGGGGTGGGTGGCGGCGACGAGCCTGTTCGCCACCCTGCTGCAGCAGGGGCTGAAGTCCGCGGTCGGCCGGGAGCGCCCTCAGTGGCCGAACCCGGTGGACTCCGCCCACTACGCGGCGTTCCCGTCCGGTCACGCCATGACGGCGGTGGTGAGCTGCGGTCTGCTGCTGTGGCTGCTGCACCGGCACGGCGTGCGGCGTCGGGTGTGGCGCGTCGCACTCGCGGTGGCGTGGGTCTCGGTGATCGGCGTGGGCGTGACCCGGCTCTATCTGGGGGTGCACTGGATGACCGATGTGCTGGGGGGCTGGCTGCTGGGTGCGACGGTGGTCGCGTTCTCGATCGCCGGGTTCGCCCGGTACGAGGGACGGCAACAGGTGACCTTGCCGCAACGCTCCTGAACCGGCGAGGATCGGACCCATGGTGATCAAGGGTGTGCTCTTCGACTTCTCCGGGACCCTCTTCTGCATCGAACCCGTCCGGTCCTGGCTCTCGGCGGTCCTCGCCGAGCGGGACATGACCGTGCCCGATGCCGACTTCGAGCGGTACGTGGCGGACCTGACGGCCGCCGGGGCGCTGCCGGGCGGCCCGGTGCCGCAGCACGTTCCCGACCGGCTCGCCGCGGCGTGGGCCACGCGCGACGAGAGTGCGGAACGGCACCGTGAGGTGTACACGGGGCTGGCCCGGCAGGTCGCCCTGCCGGATCCGGGGCTGTACGAGGCACTCTACGACCGGCACATGTCACCGACGGCGTGGCGGCCGTACCCGGACGCGGCGGAGGTGCTGGAGGCGCTGCGTGCGGGCGGGATCCGGGTCGGCGTGGTCAGCAACGTCGGCTGGGACCTGCGGCCGATCTTCCGCGCCCATGGTCTCGACGCCCTGGTCGACGCCTATGTCCTGTCGTACGAGCACGGGACCCAGAAGCCGGACCCACATCTTTTTCACACGGCCTGCACACTTATCGGCCAGGATCCGAAAGATGTGGTGATGGTGGGTGACGATCGACACGCGGATGGCGGAGCGGCCGCACTGGGGTGTGACGTGCGCTTCGTCGAGCATCTGCCGGTCGAGGAACGGCCGGGCGGGCTACGGGCACTCGGGCTCGTTCCGTGATCCCGCGGAGGGACATGTGAGAGATGTCCCTGACGCCCAATGGGTCCGATTGTCACACCAGGGCCTTAGCCTGGAGGCATGTCCCCTTATCCGTGCTCAGCCGATTCCGAACGTTCCGCCGCAGTGGTGAACGAAGAGATTCGCGACCTGTGGCAGCGTTCCGGCGGATGCCTGTCCCCGGACGACGAGGAGGAGTACCAGCGACTCCTGGTGGAGTGGGCCACGGTGACCGGCGGGAGCGCGAGGTCTGCCGCGTAAGCGGTACGCGCGGCATGAACCGGTCAACGCAGGGGTTCAGGATGTGCCCGCGCGGCGCAGCGGCCCATGAGACCCCGCACCACGCCCCGCCGGGCGAGGATCCGCCCGGCGGGAACGCGCCGTGAGCGCACGGGTCCGGCGAGACCCGTACAGCCGAATCAGTTGTCGAAGTAATCCGGCTGGGTCTGCACATTGAGCTCCGGCATCCGCACGCGCTTCGCCGGGTCGGTCCGCGGGTCGTCGAGCTTCAGGACGTCGAAGCCCTTGGCGATGTCGTTGGAGTAGATGTACCCGTTGTAGTAGTACGCCGACCAGGGGCCGGCCGTGGTGACGGCGTCCAGGTTCACGGGACCGCGCTCGAAGAACGCGATCTCCTTGGGCGCCGAGGAGTCGGTGAAGTCCCATACCGAGACTCCGCCCTGGTACCAGGCCTGGACCATCAGGTCGCGGCCCTTGACCGGGATGATCGAACCGTTGTGGGCGACGCAGACCTCGGTGGCGGCCTGCGGGCGGTCGATCTTGAAGTAGCTGCGGAAGACCAGCTTGCGGTGGTCGCCCTTGCCGACGATGTCGTAGATGCCGTCGGCACCGCGCTTCGGCCCGATCTCCTTGTTGCAGGTGGCCGCGCCGCCGCCGCCGAGCTCATCGGTGAAGACGACCTTGTCCGCCTTCTGGTTGAACGTCGCCGAGTGCCAGAAGGCGAAGTTCACATTGTCCTGAACCCGGTCGATGATCTTCGGGTTCTCCGGGTCCTTGATGGAGAACAGCAGGCCGTCCCCCATGCAGGCACCGGCGGCCAGGTCCTTCGACGGCAGCACCGTGATGTCGTGGCAGCCGGTCGTCTTCGAGACCCCGGGGTTGGTGGGCGCGCCCGGGTTGCCGCCGTCCGGGAAGAGCACCGGGAAGTTCACGACCGCGGCCTTCTGGGGCGCCTTGCGTGGCACCTTGATGACGGAGATCCCGTCGTGCGGCGGCTGGCAGTCCGGGAAGGCCTCGCTCGGCGAGTACGAGGAGACGTATATGTACACGCTGCTGCCCCCCGGAACCAGCGTGTGGGTGTGCGAGCCGCACGCGGTCTCGACGGCGGCGACGTACTTCGGGTTTCGCTTGTCGCTGATGTCGAAGATCTTCATGCCCTCCCAGGAGGACTTCTCCGTGGCGGGCTGGGTGGTGCTGGCGCACGAGTTGTCGCTGCGCGAGGAGTCGGTGGACAGGAACAGCAGGTTCCCGGAGACCGAGATGTCGTTCTGGGATCCGGGGCAGAGCACCTGGGCGACGGTCTTCGGGTCACTCGGGTTGCTGATGTCGTAGATCCGGAAGCCGTCGTAATTACCGGCGTATGCGTACTTCCCCTGGAAGGCCAGGTCCGTGTTGAGACCCTTGAGTGCGTCCTTCGGGACGTTGGCCAGCGGGGTGATGTTGTCGCTGTGGACGATCTCGTCCACGCCGGGTATCTCACCGTCCTCGATGGCGGCCGTGGCGGCTGCCTCCTGGCTTGCCGAGAGACCGGTGCGGGCCGCGGGTGAATCACCGGGGTCGGGCGTTGCGGCCGCCGGTCCGGCCATCAGCAGAGTGGCGAAGAGTCCGGCGGCGGCTGCCGCCACACTCAGACGTCTGCGCCGCACTCGGGTGGTGTGCAACGAAGTCACTGCTTCCTCCCCTGTACCAAAGCGTGGTTGAACGGTTGACTGACCCCGGCAGTATCGTCCTTCCCATGGGCATCCCAACAGATGGCAACAGGAACGTAATGAAAGTTACCGACCCCTGAGGGTCGCGGATGTGCGCCAATTGATCCAATACGACCCCATGTGGCACTGGAGGCAGCCTTGTTGATATTCCGTCAGGTCGCGCATGCGCACAGATCCGCAGTCGTCGCCGCCATTGCGACCGCCGTACTCTCCCTCGCCGCGTGCGATGCCGGCGGAGGCGGCCATGACGCCAACGCGCGTGCCGGAGGGGGCCCTTCGGTCGTGGCACCGGGGAAGCCGGGGGAGCCCGCGCAGACCCTGTCCGTCGAGGAGGCCGCGAAGGCCGCAGGGACCGACACCCCCAACTCGGCCGATTTCCGCTACGTGCAGATGATGATCCAACACCACGCCCAGGCACTGGAGTTGACCGCCCTGGTGCCGTCCCGTTCTTCGTCCACCTCGGTCAAGCGGCTTGCCGAGCGCATCTCCGCGGCGCAGAAGCCGGAGATCGGCGCCATGGAGGGATGGCTCACCCACAACGGCGGCAAGAAGCGCGCGGCCGGTCACGACCACGCCGGGATGCCCGGCATGGCGACGGAGGCTCAGCTGAAGCAGTTGCGGGCGGCGGAGGGCAAGGCCTTCGACAAGCTGTTCCTGCAGCTGATGATCACCCACCACCAGGGAGCGATCACGATGGCGACCGAGGCCCTCTCGGAGGGGAACAACGTTCAGGTCGAGGAGATGGCGGGCGATGTCGTCGCCCAGCAGACGGTCGAGATCGACCGGATGCGCGCTCTGTCCTCCTGACGCGCCGCGCGGCCGCACCTCTCCCCTGCCCCGCCGACCGGTGGGATGCTGGAGTCACCCTCCGGGAAGAGGTGCACCGTGCTCCGTGTCGCCGTCGTCGGCTCCGGACCCAGCGGGGTCTACACCGCTCAGTCGCTGGTCGAGCAGTCCCGCGTGCCCGATGTCCGGGTGGACGTGCTGGACCGGCTGCCCTGCCCGTACGGCCTCGTGCGGTACGGCGTCGCCCCCGACCACGAGAAGATCAAGTCTCTGCAGAAGAGTCTGCGGACCGTCCTGGAGCATGAGCGGATCACCTTTCTCGGCCATGTCCAGGTGGGCGGGGACGGGCTGCCACCAGAGCGGCTGAGTGAGCTCTACCATGCGGTGGTCTACTGCGTCGGGGCGGCAACCGACCGCGGTCTCGGTATTCCCGGCGAGGATCTGCCCGGCAGCCACTCGGCGACCGAATTCGTCTCCTGGTACAGCGCACATCCTGATGCGGCTGCCGACAGCTTTGCGTTGCAGGCCCGTTCGGCCGTGGTGATCGGGGTCGGCAATGTGGCGGTCGACGTGGCGCGGATCCTCTCGCGCGGCGCCGAGGAGCTGCGGCCCACCGACGTGCCCCACCCGGCGCTCGGCGCGCTGGCCGGCAGCCGGGTGCGCGAGGTGCACATGGCGGGCAGACGGGGACCGTCGCAGGCCAGGTTCACCACCAAGGAGCTGCGCGAGCTGGGCGGGCTGCCGGGGGCGCGGGTCGTGGTGGACGGGGCGGAGCTTGCCCGCGATCCGGCGTACGCCCCCGTCGGGGCGCCGACGGTTCCACCGGTGACGCTGCCCGCGGTGGTGCGGCGCAATATCGAGGTGCTGCGCGGGTGGGCCGAGGCCGGTACCCCTGCCATCGGGCCCGACCCGATGCGCACGATCCACCTGCGGTTCTTTCTGCGTCCCGTCGAACTCCTCGAACGGGACGGGCGGGTCGCCGGGGTCCGGTTCGCACACACCGCGCCGGACGGCAGCGGAGGCGTTCAGGACACCGGTGCGTACGAGGAGATCGACGCCCAGCTCGTCCTGCGGGCCGTCGGCTATCGCGGGCTGCCGCTGCCCGGTCTGCCGTTCGATCCGGCCCGCGGCACCGTGCCCCACCTGGCGGGGCGGGTGCTGCGGGACGGCGTGCCGTCACCCGGGGAGTATGTCGCGGGGTGGATCAAGCGGGGGCCGACCGGAGTGATCGGCTCGAACCGGCCGTGCGCGAAGGAGACGGTCGCGTCACTGCTGGACGATGCGCCGTTGCTCGAGGGGCGGCCCTTGGCCCCCGATCCGGTGGCCGCGCTGCGGGCATGGGGACTACGGCCGGTGGAATGGGACGGCTGGCTGTCGATCGAGCGGGCTGAGGCGGCCCTCGGGCAGTCGCTCGGCCGAGGGCCGGTGAAGATTCCGGACTGGACGGGGCTCCTGCAGGCCGCACACGGCGACCGCCGCTGAACCGCTCCGGGTGGTGTCAGTCTTCGCCGAGCCGGTCCGCCTGCTGGTTCGCGGCGGCGAGAATCGCGTCGAGCAGCCCCGGGAAGAGCGTGTCCAGATCGTCGCGGCGGAGCCCGTTCATCTTGGCGGTGCCCCGGTAGGTCTGACTGACGATGCCGCTCTCGCGCAGCACCCGGAAGTGGTGCGTGGTCGTGGACTTGGACACCGGCAGTTCGATACGGGAGCACGTGAGCTCGTCGTCGGCGGCGGCCAGCTCACGGACCACCTGCAGCCGCATCGGGTCGGAGAGCGCGTGGAGCACCGCCTCGATACGGATCTCCTCGCGTGCGGGGTGGGCGAGCACACGGGCCCCGACGCCCGGGTCGGCGGTGACACGAACGGCGGCGCTGGTGGCGGTCACGATAACTCCCCTTACGTCGTTTCGGACGGGCACCTCATGATACGAGACCCATCGTACTTTGCCGTATGGCTGACGCGTCACGTCGGCTTCCGCCCTGTGCAGCACCCGGTGTGACCGTCCCCCTGACACGAGATCCACGACGGCGTGAACGCGGTTCCGTTCCGGAAGCCGGTCAGCCGCTGAGCAGGTCCGGCCTCTCGGCCAGCGAGGCGAGATGCCCGGCCGGGTCAGCAATCAGTTTGCGGGCCGTCAGGTCGAGCATGCCGGCCACGCCCGTCACCTCCGCCGCGACCGTGCCGTCCTCCTTGAGGATCCTCTGCGCGACCTCGAAGGTCTTCCCCTCGCCGTACACGAACCGGCACGTCACCCGGACGCGCTCGCCGCCGCGCAGCTCCCGCCGGAACTTCACCGTGGCTTCCAACGCGACCGGTCCCACCCCGCTCGCCAGCAGCTTCTCCTGCGGCAGCCCGGCAGCTCGCAGCAGCTCCCACCGGGCGTGCTCGGCGTACTGCAGATAGACGGCCTGGTTCAGATGTCCCTGTGTGTCGAGCTCATAGCCGCGCACGGTCACGTCAACGAAGAAGGTCATGGTCGCCGCAACATCGCCGCGCAATCCGCCATTCCCCACCCGGCGCACTTTCACGCCAACTCCCGTGCACACACCGCACGTACACGAGCGGCGTCGGCCGAACGAGCCGGACCGACGTGGTGGAGCGGTCCGGTCCGCAAAGGTGCGACATCCGCCGACCGGACCGCTTGTCAGGGCCGGTACCCGTACACCCGCCCGGCGGGAGGCTCCGCTCGGCGCCGAAGAAACGGCGCCGGACACGATGGGACACAGCACGCACCCGCACGGCAGCGACCCGGAGGACCTGTTCGCCGAAGCGGCCTGTGGGCCAATCAGGAACTGCTGCACCACGGGGCCGAGATCGCGTTGCTTCGCGACTTCTTCCGCGCGGCGGCCCTGACCGAACCTCAGACTGCGCGGAGGTACTGATCGGGCCTGTGGACCTCACCCGTCAGCTCGCGCGCCGCATGCTGCGCCCATGACGGGCTCCGGAGCAGCTCCCGTCCGAGGAGCACGGCGTCCGCCTGCCCGTCGGCCACGATCTTCTCCGCCTGCTGCGGCTCGGTGATCAGACCGACGGCGGCGACGGGCAGCGAGGTCTCCTCGCGCACCCGGGCGGCGAAGGGGACCTGGTATCCGGGTCCCGTTGTGATGCGGGCATGCGGAGCGTTGCCGCCGCTGGAGACGTCCAGCAGATCGACGCCGTGCGCCTGCAACTCCTTGGCCAGCCGTACCGTCTCGTCGACGGTCCAGCCCTCACGGTCGTCCTCGTCGTTCTCCGTGAGCCAGTCGGTCGCCGAGATCCGGAAGAAGACGGGCAGGTCCTCGGGCCATACGTCGCGGACGGCGTCGACGACCTGGAGAGCGAACCGTACGCGGTTCTCGAAGCTGCCGCCGTACTCGTCCGAGCGCCTGTTGCTGTGCGGGGACAGGAACTGCCCGATGAGATATCCGTGGGCTCCGTGCACCTCGGCGACGTCGAAGCCGGCCTCGCGGGCGCGGCGGGCGGCCTCGCGGAACTGCTCGACGACGCCGTGGATCTCGTCCACGGTCAGCTCGTGCGGTACGGGGTGGCCCTCGTCGAACGGGAGCGGGCTGGGGGCGACGGGCTGCCAGCCGTGCTCGTCCGGGCCCACGGGCCCCCCGCCCAGCCAGGGGGCAGCCGTCGATGCCTTGCGGCCGGCGTGGGCGAGCTGAATGCCGGCGACGGAGCCCTGGCTCTTGATGAACGCGGTGATCCGCCGGAGGGCGGCCACCTGGGTGTCGTTCCAGATCCCGAGGTCGGCGGGGCTGATCCGCCCTTCGGGGCTGACGGCCGTCGCCTCGGTGAGGATGAGGCCGGTGCCGCCGATCGCGCGCGCCGCGAGGTGGGCGAAGTGCCAGTCGGTCGCGACGCCGGTCTCCGGCCCCACGGGTTCCGCGCTGTACTGGCACATGGGCGCCATCCATACCCGGTTGGGTACGACCAGCGATCGCAGGGTGTAGGGCTCGAAAAGGACACTCACGGCAGACTCCGTTTCGCCGGGAACGGCAGGATCGCTAGTACGATACATCTCGTAGTACGAGGTTCGTCAAATTACGAAGATTCTCGTACAACGAAACACGTGCATGAGGCCCCTCCCGACTTCGGGAGGGGCCTCATGCACGCGTGGGTCAGTCCTTCAGGATTCAGGCGCGGCGCCGAAGCGTGATCGCCGCATCGACGTCGTAACCCTGCGTCCAGCTGCGTCCGGCGCCGGACTTCCAGGTGACGTGAGCCGTGGCCCCGTCGACCCTGACCGCCTCCACGGTCATGACCCGGTCGCCGTCCCGCACATCGCCGCGACGCAGCTCCCCCGCCTTGACGCTCACGGGCTCAGCCGACTGCGCGCTCTCCGTCTCGTCCGCCGCACGAGCGAGAGCCGCAGCCAGCTCCCGGGCCCGGGCAGGGGTGCAGACCAGTGAGAACTCCCCCGAGGGACCGGCCACCCGGACCTCGACGCCCACCCCCACGGGGGTCACGCCCAGGATCGCACCCTGTCCGTCGGTGTCCTCGATCTCGCTCTTCATCGCCCTGCTCTCCCCTTGCCCGTCCCACGGCTCACTTCAGCCGGAGGCTCTCCGGCGGGCCCAGGTAGCTGGGCTTGAGGCCGCCGGTGTCGACCACCAGGTTCTGCAGAACCACCGTCGGGTCGACCATCCAGAATTTCAGCACATGCACACCGGCCCGGCCGATGTGGTGCACCGTACGGGTGCGGTTGACGTTGTCGGAGGTGTTGCGCGCCCACTGGACGTTCATCGTGCCGTCGTCGGATCCCGTCACCGCCGTGACGTTCACGCTCTGCGGCACGTCGTCGTCGAAGGAGACGGCATACGTGAGGCCGTCGGACGCCAGCGTGTTGTTGCGCGGCGACAGGTACGCGTGGACGGTGACCGGCCCGGTGGTGAACAGGCTGACCCGGTACTCCAGCCGCGGGCTGCTGCCGCCCGGGCTCCGGCGGGTGGCGGTGACCGGGAAGGGCTCCATGCCGGCGCCGGTCCGTCCGATGCCGGGAATACGCTGCCAGGTGATCCCGTTGCCGCCGACGGAACGGGAGTAATGGTCCGCCTCGATGGAGACGTACCCGTTGGCCTCGACGAATCCCTCGAGCTGCGAGCGCCGCTCCTCGGGATGGTCGATCACGGCCCGGACGACGACCTCGCGGCCGTCCGGACCGCTGACCGTGATCGGCACCTCCGTGACACCCTTGGGCGCCCGTGACCAGTCGACGCCGAAAGTGATCCGGTCCTGCTTGTCGACCCGGCCCCTGACGCGGTCGGCGACGAGCCAGGAGGCCCCTGTACGGATCCGGTAGTCGAACGGCGCGGCGCCCCGGTTGAACACCTCGATGTACTGCGCGGCCTGGCTCTGGTACGGGCTGAAGGCCGGCAGCACGGCCGGGGAGCTCTCCTTGGGCCACCACGTGTCCGAGCCGTCGACGGCCACTCCCATCTCGGCGCCGGCCGGGAGGTCGATGCGCTTGACCGCCGGGAACAGCACGTCCTTGATGGCGACGTTGTTGAGCTCGGGCTGCTGCCAGGGGGCGTTCGGCCCGTAGCGGGCCACATCGCCGTAGTCGATGTGCGGCTGGCTCTGGAACCCCTGCCACTTCCCGTCGGCGACCTTCGTGTTGAAGCGGTCCGCCAGCGCCAGGTCGTCTGCGAGCCGGGCCTCGGCGGCGTCCGCCAGATCGTTGGTGAGGGCCCGGCCCTGGGCCGCGTAGTGCAGGTTCTTGAACTCGGCCTCACGCAGGGCGTACAGGTTGGCGGTGGCCTGCACCTCATAGCCGACCAGTTCGTACCAGGCGTCCTGGGTGGAGGCGGGGAATCTGCGGCCGATCCGCTCGGCCTCGGCCCCGAGGCGCTGCCACTCCTCGGTGACGCGCTCCAGCTCCCGGTAGTCGGTGAGGCTGAACGGGGTGGCCTGGTCGTCGTAGCTGATCGCCGACGGGTCCTTGGCGGGGTCCTTGGCCGGGTCGAGGGTGATCTTCCGGTTCAGCAGCTCCGGCTTGCGGCGGGACTGCAGCCGGGCATAGGTACGGAGCACCTCGGCCACCTCCTCGGCCTGCTGCTCCCCGAAGTTCTGGCGGGCGTACTGCTCCTCCCACTCCGGCAGCCGGTCGAGAGTCCAGCGGTCGGGGTTCCAGGCGTACTCCAGGAAGAACTGCGTGGGCAGTTCGTTGCCCTTGAGGTCGCCGACGTTGGTGACCCAGAGGCCGTGGTTCCCATAGGCGACGGACTGGTGGAGCTGGTCCCACATGTTCGGCAGCGACGTCGTGTCCACCCACTTGTAGTTGCGGCCCACCCCGACGTAGTCGAAGTGGTAGTAGAGGCCGTAACCGCCGTCGCGGGCATCGTTCTCGAGGTCGGGGAGCTTACGGATGTTGGCCCAGTTGTCGTCGGTGAGGACGACGGTGACGTCGTCGGGCACCCGCAGGCCGCGGTCCCAGTACCGCTGGACCTCCTTGTAGAGGGTCCACACCTGCGGAATCGTGGTGACGTCCTTGCCGGAGACCTCGGCCAGGATCTGCCGCTGGGTGGCGATGATCTCGGTCATCAGCTCGATGCCGTCGCCGTCGGGCAGGCTGACGTCGCCGTTGCCGCGCATGCCGAGGGTGACGACGCCCTCGAAGTCCTCGTCCCTCATCCGGCGGATGCCGTCGGCCCAGTACGCCTTGATCGCCTCGGCGTTGCGGCGGAAGGACCACTCGCCGGTGCCGCCGTAGGGGTCGTGGCCGGGGGTGGTGATGTTGCCCGCGCTGTCGCGGACGGCGGCGACCGCATGCCGGTTCCACTCCTCGATACCGCGCATCATCGGTGCCTCGTGAGAGGTGCCCATGACGACGCCGTACGCCTTCGCGGTGGCGTGGTTCTTCGGATCGTCCTCGGCGAACGCGCGGCCCCACACAGCCGGCCAGAGGTAGTTGGCCTTCAGGCGAAGCATCACTTCGAAGATCTTGGCGTAGAAGTCGGCGTTGAAGCCGCCCTCGAAGCCGGGGGCCTTGCCAGGGCCGAAGAATGCCGGTGCCCACGTGCCGAGCGCCGGGTTCTCGTCGTTGATGAAGAACCCGCGGTACTTCACGGCCGGGGTGCCCTGGGTATGGCGGCCGGGCAGGACGTACAGCCCGTCCCGGTGCACGGGGACGACATCGTCCCACCAGTACCAGGGCGATACGCCGATCCCCCGGGAGACGTCGTACGCACCGTAGATCGTGCCGCGCTGGTCGCTGCCCGCGATCACGAAGGCCCGGTCCACACCGGGCAACGGCTTCTCGACGACGGTCTGGAGGCTGGTCTCCCACTTGCCCTGGATGCCGGAGACGTCGATCTTGCCCGCGTCGATCAGTCCGTCGATCAGCGGGCTGCGGCCGATGGTTCCGACGATGACGATCTCGCGGCCCTTCGGTGTCGCACCCCGCGAGAGGACGGGGCGGACGCCGGTGACGCGCTCGATGTCGGCCTGGAGGTCGTCGGCCACCCGGACGACCCCCGCGCAGTCTCGGTCGCTGACCAGGATCGGGGCCGCCGCGCCTCCCCTGACCAGCGGAAAGCTGCCGGAGCGGGGGACGAAGGAGATGTATGCTCCGGGGTCGGTCGGCAGCCCGGCCGCGCCCGGTGCGGTGGCCAAGGCCTCCGACGAGAGACCGAGCAGCGAGCCGAGAGGTGTTGCCGTCAGGGCGGTGAGCCCCAGTCCGAGCCCCAGAATCGCTCTGCGGCTCGTGTGTTGCGGGTGCCTGTCCATACTGCTCTCCCAATTTTGTTCACACCCATGACAAATTGGCCGGGTGTGCACCTTGACGAGTTGTCGGGTAGGGGTGGGCCAGTCGGAAGTGCCGGGCACGGCGGCCTGCGGCACCGCGGTGACCGCCGGCTCGGCGTCGCTGTCGCCGAGGCCGACGAGGCCCTCGCCGGTGTCGACCTCGACGATCGCACGCAGGGCGTACGGTTCGTGCACGCCGACCGCGTCGAGCAGGGCCGGGTCACAGAAGGCGACCGGAGTGATCGTCACTGCATGGATCCGGAGGCCGTCCGTCACCTTGCTGCCCCCTCCGCGCCGTTGATCATGCGGGCTTTCAGCCCCTGCCTGCAGCCAGCGTGAGGTCCGCACTCATCGCGTTGTACGCGGCCTTGGCCTTGAAGTTCTCGTCGAGGATGTTCGCCGCTCCCTCCCCCTTGAAGACGCCGGGAACCCAGGAGTACTTGTCGGTGAAGCCCCACACCGTGAAGTCGGTGCAGCGCTCGGTGAGCAGGCAGCCGCGCAGCAAAACGTCGTAGGCCTCCGCCTGTGCCTCCAGCTCGGTGTTGTCGACGGGCATGGGGATGCGGACGTCGGCCTCGGTGATCGCGGTCTCCAGACCGAGGTCGTCGAAGCGCTTCATGTTGGTGGCAATGTCGTGCGGGGCGTTGTACTGGACGTCCAGGTGCCCCTGGATGCCGACACCGTGAACCGGCACGTGCTCCTTGCGGAGCTGCGCAACGAGGTCATAGAGGGCGGTGCTTTTCGCGTTGACGCCCTCGATGTTGTAGTCGTTGATGAAGAGCTTGGCCTTGGGGTCGGCCCGGTGGGCCCAGCGGAAGGCGTCGGCGATGTAACCGGGGCCGAGCTTCCGCAGCCAGATGCTGTTCCGCAGAGTGCCGTCGTCGTCGAACGCCTCGTTGACGACGTCCCACTGCCAGATCTTGCCCTTGAAGTGGGCCGCCTGGTCGGTGATGTGCTGGTGCAGGATGTCCCGCAGCTCTTCGGGCGTGAAGTCGCCGTTGTTCAGCCAGGCGGGCAACTGGCTGTGCCAGACCAGGGTGTGACCCCGGACCAGCTGGCCGTTCTCCTCGGCGAAGTCGACCAGCCTGTCGGCCGCGGCCCAGTCGTACGTGCCGCGCCGGGGCTCGACGGCCTCCCATTTCATGACGTTCTCCGGGGTGACGGAGGAGAACTCCCCGGCGGCCTTTGCCCGGTAGGGCGCGTCGGATGCGAGCGCCGACATGTCGACCGCCGTTCCGATCCGCAGGTCGGCGCGCTTGCCCAGAGCGCCGAGGGTCCTGGCCGCGACGTCGCTCTTCGGCTTGGTGTGCTGGGCGGCGTTCTCGGGGGTGGCGCCGGCGGCGACGGCGAACGTGGAAACCAGCAGGGCTGCGGCGGCGGCGCCGACGACGGCAGCCCGATTTGCCTTGTGCATGACATTTCCCTTCGATGGAAGTACCGCGTCGAAAGTTTCGGGATCCTCCCCGCAGGTGGAGCGGGGAGGCCCGGACCCTCAGGCAAGGGGCAGATTCAGGTCGGTTCGATCGACGTGTCGCAGACGAGCCGGCGCCGGTGATCGACCGTGCGCTCGGGACCGGTGAGTCGCAGCCGTACGGTCTGCTTGACGTCGTCGGCCGCGCTGGATGTCGCGAGCCGCAGTTCGAGATCGCCGGGTTC
Source organism: Streptomyces sp. NPDC057486 (assembly GCF_042802415.1). NCBI lineage: Bacteria > Bacillati > Actinomycetota > Actinomycetes > Kitasatosporales > Streptomycetaceae > Streptomyces > Streptomyces sp. NPDC057486. Next base: position 24,253 of record NZ_JBHVEE010000021.1, read on the forward strand.
GACGATCCGTCGGCCGCCGATACCGGTGAAGGACACCAGATCGGCATGAAAGCGGAATCGCACGCGGCGGGCCTGCCCGGCGGCGAGCTGCACTCGGGCGTACCCGATCAGCCGTGATTCCGGGCGGGTGGTCTGGGCGACCGGGTCGTGCACGTAGAGCTGCACCACTTCGGTGCCTTCGCGGTCCCCGCTGTTGCGGACGGTGAGTTCGATGTCGGTGGAGCCGTCGGTGGGGATCTCGGCCGGGGTCGCGGCGCCGGCCTCCCACTCGAACGACGTGTACGACAGACCGTGTCCGAAGGGGTGGAGCGGCGTCGGGTCCAGGTTGCTGACCCCGCTCGCCAGCCCCAGCGGCGGTTGCAGATAGGTCCACGGCTGACCGCCGGGACCCTGCGGCACACTGACCGGCAGTCGGCCGGAGGGGTTCACCCGGCCGGAGAGCACACCGGCCAGCGCCGGACCGCCCTCCTCGCCGGGGAAGAACGCCTGCACGGTGGCAGCCGTCCGGTCGGCCCAGCGGCCCAGCGCGTACGGCCGGCCGGTCAGCAGCACCAGGATCACGGGGGTTCCGGTGGCCAGCAGCGCGTCGAGCAGCTCGCCCTGCACACCGGGCAGGGCGAGGTCGGCGGCGTCGCAGCCCTCGCCGGTGGTGCCGCGGCCGAACAGCCCGGCCCGGTCGCCCAGCACGGCGACGCACACATCGGCGTGGCGGGCGAGCTCGGCCGCCGCCTCGATGCCGGAGGTGTCCGTGCCGTCCACGTCGCAGCCGGCCGCCGAACCGATGTCCGCACCGGGGAACTCCGCGCGCAGTGCTTCCAGGACGGTCGGAATGTCGATGCCCATCGGCACCTCGGGGTGCGAGACGCCGACATGGCTGGGGAAGGAGTAGCAGCCGAGCATGGCAAGGGCGTCGTCGGCGCGCGGCCCGACGACCGCGATCCGGCCGCCGCCGCCCAGTGGCAGCGCATCGCCGGGGTTGGCGAGCAGCACGACGGCCTGCTCGGCCAGTTGACGGGCGAGTGCCCGGTTCTCCGGCGGGTCGAGGTCCACGGTCTCACGCGCCTGCTCGGGGTCCGCCCCGGCCAGCACGGCCGGCAGCGGCGACCACTCCGGGTCGAGCAGACCGAGTTCGCACTTCTGCAGCAGCACGCGATGCAGCGCCCGGTCGACCAGTTCCTCGGCCACGGTGCCCTCCTGCACGGCGGCGACGAGCGCATCGCCGTAGCTGCGGACGGTGGGCAGCTCGACGTCGACCCCGGCGGTGAGCGCGAGGCGGGCGGCGTCGGAGCGGTCCGCGGCGACCTTGTGCAGGGTTTCCAGGAAGCCGATGCCGAAGTAGTCGGCGACGACGGTTCCGTCGAACCCCCAGGTGTCCCTGAGCAGTTCGGTGAGCAGCACCGGGTCGGCCGCCGTGGGGACGCCGTCGATCTCGGTGTACGAGGACATCACCGAACGGGCGCCTCCCTCGCGCAGCGCCATCTCGAAGGGCGGAAGGGTGACGTCGGTCATCTCCCGCGCACCGGCCCGGACCGGCGAAAGGTTGCGGGCGCCGGCCGACGCGGCGTATCCGGCGAAGTGCTTGAGTGTGGCGACGATGCCGGCGGACTCCAGACCCCGGACATACGCGGTGCCGATGGTGCCCACGAGGTAGGGGTCCTCACCGATGGTCTCCTCGACCCGGCCCCAGCGCAGGTCGCGCACCACGTCGAGGACGGGTGCCAGTCCCTGGTGGACGCCCACCGACCGCATGTCGCGGCCGATGCGGTGGGCCATCTCGGTGACCAGATCCGGGTTCCAGGCAGCTCCCCAGGACAGCGGGACAGGGTAGGCGGTGGCGCCCCAGGCGGTGAAGCCGGCGAGGCACTCCTCGTGGGCGAGCGCCGGGATGCCGAACCTTCCGGCCTCCACGATCCGCTTCTGGGCACGGGCCAGTGAGACGGCGCCGACGCCGGGGTCCACCGGGGCGGTGCCGAACGGTCTGGTCAGTTGGCCGAGCCCGCGGGTGGTGAGCTCGTCCCAGTCGACCGGGTCGACCATGTCGTTCTGGTGCGGTGCGACCCCGTCGCCATCGGCGTCGGCGCCCACCCAGACTCCGTACAGCTGTGCGGCCTTCTCCTCCAGGGTCATCCGGGCGACGAGGTCGGCCACCCGCTCCTCCGGGGTGAGGGAAGGGTCGCGCCAGGGGCCGTCGACGGCGGTGGCCGGATCGGCTCGGAGTGCGTGCGGGACAGGGTGGATTGCCATGGGGGCAGGGGTTCCTCTCATGAGTGCGGTGGTGCGGGGCGGCGTCGATGTGCTACTTGCCGCCCACCCCCATCAGTCCGTTGATCAGCGCCTTCCGTGCCACGAGGTACACGGCGAAGATCGGCACGACGGAAAGGACGATCGCGGCCAGCACGGCCGGGATGTTGACTCCGAACTGGGTCTGGAAGTTGAAGAGACCGAGGGTCAGTACGCGGTTCTCCTCCGACTGCGTCAGGATCAGCGGGAACAGGAAGCCGTTCCATGCCTGGAGCGCCGTGTAGATCGCCACCGTGCTGATGCCGCCCTTCGACATCGGTACCGCCAGCTGCCACAGCATCCGCAGGGGCGTGGCGCCGTCGAGCGCCATCGCCTCGTACATCTCCTCGGAGACGTCGCGCATGGTGCCGCTGAGAATCAGTACCGCCACCGGCATCGCGAAGGCTGCCGTCGGCAGGATGATCGCGGGCAGGCTGTCGTAGAGCCCCATCTTGCCGATGAGCAGATACAGCGGCACGATCACCGCCTGCGCCGGGATCGCGACGCCGAGCAGGAAGGTCCGGAAGGCGAGCGAGGAGAGCCGGCTGCGGGTGCGCACGGCCACATAGGCGACGGGCACCGCGAGCACCAGCACGATGGCCACGGTGGAGGCGGCGACGATCACCGTGTTGCCGAGCATCGTGGAGAAGCCGCTGTCCAGCACGGTCTTGTAGTTGTCGAGCGTCGGGTCGGTCGGGAAGGCCAGCGGGTCGCCGTTGAGCGCCTCATCCTGGTGCATCAGGGACGAGGAGATCAGCGTGTAGAGCGGTACGACCACGAGGACGAGCCAGACCAGCGAGCCCAGACCGGCCAGTGGGTTGCCCCACCGCTTCCGGCGGCGGGCTGTGGCCAGGCGGGTTCGGAACGCGGGCGACACGGTCGGCGCCGCGTGGCGGGTGTCGACTGACATCTCGTCACATACCTTCCCGGGTGGACCGCATGTTCCCGAATCCGCTGAAGCGGACCAGGACCAGCGACAGGGCGGTGGCCACCACGACGAGGGCCGTGGCGATCGCCGCGGCGTAGCCGAGGTCGTAGGTCTGGAAGCCGGTCCGGTACATCAGATAGGGCAGGACCGTGGTGTCCGTGCCGGGACCGCCCTTGGTCATGATCAGCACGGTGTCGAAGTACGTCAGCGAGCCGACGATCATCAGGACCGACGAGGTCGTGATGGTGTTGCGCAGCTGCGGCAGCGTGATGTGGAAGAACTGCCGGAACACGCCGGCGCCGTCCATCTCGGCCGCCTGGTAGAGCACCTGGGGGATCTGCCGGGTACCGCCCTGATAGATCAGGGTGTGGAACGGCATGAACTGCCAGCCGCCGACGAACGCCACGGTGAGCAGGGCTCCGGTGGACGATCCCATGACGTTCGGGTCGATCCCGAACCAGGGCCCGATCTCCTTGATCACGCCGAAGTTGGGGTCCAGCAGGGCGTGGAACAGCATGGCTATGGCGGTGGTGGAGAGCAGCAGCGGGACGAAGAAGACCGCGGAGAGCACGGCCCGGCTGCGCTGGCGACCTGCCGCCCAGACCCCGAGCAGCAGTGCCACGGGGGTCTGGAAGACCCAGCTGATGCAGGTCAGCAGGAGGCTCAACCAGGCGGCCTGCCGGAACTCCGGGTCCTTGAACAGCCGGGTCCAGTTGTCCAGGCCGGCCGAGGTCGGGGAGTTCAGCCCGTCCCACTTGCAGAAGGAGAGATACACGGCGATCGCCAGCGGGACGATCGCGAAGACGGCGAAGAAGAGGATGCCGGGCAGGGCCCAGCTGACGGGTGGACGGCCGACGTTGCCGGCGGCCGTCTTCCTGCCTCCGCGCATCTTCGGGTGCGGAGTGTGAGCGGACATTCTTACTTGACGGCCTTCATCGCTGCGACGAACTGCTCGGGGCTGGACTTGCCGGCGAACAGCTTGCTGAGCTCCGTGAGCAGCGGGGTGGCGTACTGGGACTCCAGTGCCTGGTCCCACGAGAGTGTGAAGCTGGGCGCCTTCTGGACCAGGCTGTACTGGTCGTTGGCGAACTGCGGGTTGGGCGACGTGCTCAGCATCGAGGCCGCGTTGGAGGTGGTGGGGATGTCCCCGTTGTCGACCAGCGCCTTGGCGTACTTCTGCGAGGCCATCGTCTTGAGGAAGGCGATCGCGACGTCCTTGTGCTTGGTGCGCGCGTTGATCGACCAGTAGTTGGTGGGGTTGCCCACCACGTCCGCCGCGTCGCCGACCCCGCCTGCGACGGTCGGGAAGGCGGTCCAGCCGAGGTCCTTCTTGGCGAACTCGGGTGCCTTGCCCAGCTGGGTCGAGTACTCCCACGAACCCATGAGGTGCATGGCGGCCTTGCCCTTGTTGAGAAGCGTGGGCGCGCCACCGTTGCCGTAGTCGACGGAGTTGAAGTTCTTGCCGAAGGCACCCTGGTCGACGAGGTCCTTGACGGTCCGGGCCGCCTTCAGCACCGCCGGGTCGCCCCAGCCGGAGCTGTCGCCGTTCTGGATCTTCTTGAAGACCTCGGGTCCGCCGATCCGGTCGAGCAGGTACTCCATCCACATCAGCTCGGGCCATTTGTCGGAACCGCCGAGGGCGAAGGGCGTGATGCCCTTGGCCTTGAAGGTGGTGATGGCCTTCTGCAGGTCGTCCCAGGTCTTCGGGGCCTCGAGCTTGTTCTCGGCGAAGAGCGTCTTGTTGTAGAAGAGCATCACGGGCTGCATGCCGCGCATCGGCACCCCGTAGATCTTCCCGTCGAGGCCGCCCGCCGTCATGATCGACGGAAGGAATCCGTTCTTGAGCTCTGCGTCGCCGTTGACGGTCGACGTGAGGTCGACCAGCTGCTTGGCATCGACGTAGGGCTTGATCGAACCGCCGCCCCAGTTGAAGAAGATGTCCGGGGCGCTCGGCGAGCCCATCGAGCTGCGGAGCTTGTTCACGTAGTCGGTGCCGGGGACCGAGACAAGCTTGACCTTGACATCGGAGGTCTTGTTGAACTCCGTTACCGCAGCTTGCTGGACCTTGACCGCGTCATCACCGTAGACATAGGCGGTGATGGTTCCGCCGTCGCTGCCGCTGCCGCTGCCGGATCCGCAACCTGCCAGCAGCCCGGCCATGACCATGGCGGCGCCTGCCGCGGTCCATCTCGCCGCACGTGTGCCCTGAGTGAATATTCCCGACCGCATGACCGCACCTCTGTCGAATGTTTCGGGCTTGCTTTCGAATGTTGCCGGAACCGTACGGTCGTGTTTCGGGCCCGTCAAGAGGTCGCCGGAAGGATTTTCCGAACCCTGACCCCTTCCCCGATCGGAGCCACAGGAAGCTACGATTCCCGCATGAGCCCTGCGAAGGTCCAGTCCCCACAGGAGAAGGCATCTGCCGACGAGCAGTCGGAGAGCACTGCCACGCTGGCGGAAATCGCCCGCGCGGCCGGAGTGTCGGCTCCGACAGTTTCGAAAGTGCTGAACGGCCGCGCCGACGTTGCACCCGGTACGCGCACCAGGGTGGAGGAGTTGCTGCTGCTCCACGGCTACCGCCGCAGGCGGGGTTCCACGGCACAGTCCCAGCTGATCGATCTGGTCTTCCACGAGCTCGACAGCAGCTGGGCCATGGAGGTCGTCCGGGGCGTCGAGAACGTGGCCCGGGAGGAGGGACTGAGCCTGGTTCTCTCCGAGAGCGCGGGACGGCTGACCCCGGGCCAGACCTGGGTGGACGGCGTGCTGGCCCGCCGTCCGGTCGGTGTGATCCTGGTGCTCTCGGATCTGACCGCCGCCCAGCGCGCCCAGCTGACCAGCCGAAACATCCCGTTCGCGGTGGTCGACCCCGCGGGCGACCCGGGTGACGACGTGCCGTCGGTCGGAACGACGAACTGGCAGGGCGGACTGGCCGCCACCCGTCACCTGACCGGTCTCGGACACCGTCGGATCGGCGTCATCAGCGGCCCGTCCCGCATGATGTGCAGCCGCGCCCGCGTCGACGGCTACCGGGCCGCGATGGAGACAGCGGGTCTGCCCGTCGATCCCGACCTGGTCCGGGAGGGCGAGTTCTCGCACGAGGACGGCTACACAGCGGCGCTGGAACTCCTGCGGCTGCCGGAGCCGCCCACCGCGGTGTTCGCCGGCAACGATCTGCAGGCACTCGGCGTCTACGAAGCCGCCCGCGAGCTGGGACTGCGCATACCGAAGGACCTCAGCGTCGTCGGCTTCGACGATCTGCCGCTCACCCGGTGGATCGGGCCACCGCTCACCACGGTGCGGCAGCCGCTCATCGAGATGGCCGAGACGGCGGCCCGGCTGGTTCTCGATCTCGGCCGGGGCCGGCAGCCCGCGACCACCCGGGTCGACCTCGCCACCAACCTGGTGGTGCGCAGCAGCACGGCGGAACCGGGCCGCTGACACCCGTCTCGACCTGCGGTTGTCACCGGTGCGAGTGATCGAGGTCGAGATGCCGCCCGGTCTCGATCCCGGTGGGGACGATCGGCTCGGCGACGCGGGCATCGCCGTGGGCCCATCGCAGCCCACGGCCTCGTCGAGGACCGTCCGGGTCCGGGCGACGCGAATCGCGGACAGCGAGCGAGATCGCCCGGGTCCGGCAGCCGGTCCTCCGTGGCGGGACGCGATATGGAGGAACTGGCGCACGTCTGCGCACCGCGAGATCTCCATGTCCAGCCCTGCGGCTTGGCGTGCCGGGGCGCAGGCGCTTTCGATCCTTGTCGGTGACGAAGGCGAAGGTGGAGCCGCCCTGACCGACCCGGGGATATCGGGGGGCATCATGCGGACGGCGGCGCTGAAGGGCGGCGGGTCGGGCCGGCCGAGTTCCCTTCGTCCGGCATGCGCCGCCCCATGACGAAGGCCGCAGCCTGACCGCGTACCGGCACGACACACGCGAGATTTTGTATGGACATAGCGGGTAAACAGGAGCTATGGGTGGCTTTGGGCGATATATTTCAAGGCTTCGGCAATCGAAACCTGGACACCCCCGCACCCTGCTCGGCGTGCGCAGCGTCGCCGCGGAAGTGCTGCTGCTGGAACTGACGCTCGTGGTGCTGGTCGTCGCAGCGGCGGCGCTCTCGCTCGTGGTGCAGGGCCGACGGGCCGCCGTTCACGAAGCCCAGAGAGGTTCGTATGCCGTCGCCGAGGCGTTCGCCCACTCCCCCGGCATCGTGACGGCGCTGGACGGCCCGAATCCCACCGCAGTGCTGCAGCCACTCACCGAGGAAATCCGGAAATCCACCCACGTCGACACGGTCGTCGTGGCCGACATACACGGTATCCGCATCACCCACCCCGATCCCGCGCTGATCGGCAAGCACATCATCGGCCCGTACAAGGAGGCGGTCCTCGGGCATGGCTTCACCCGTACGTTCACGGGAAGCCGGGGGCCGGCCGTGAACTCGGTGGTGCCCATACCGAGGCCCGACGGCTCGACCGCCGGCCTGGTGTCCGTGGGTATCAGGGTCAGCAACGTGAACAAACTGGCCGACCGCGAACTGCCGGTGCTGGTCGGCGCCGCGGCGGCCGTATTTGCCCTCACCTCCGGCGGTGCGGCACTGATCAGCCGGCGTCTGCGACGGCAGACGCACGGCCTCGGCCCCGCCGAGATGACGCGGCTCTACGAGCATCACGACGCGGTGCTGCACTCCGTACGCGAAGGCGTCCTCATCATCGACGGCGACGGGCGGCTGATGCTGGCCAACGACGAGGCCCGGCGACTGCTGCGCCTGCCCGCGGACGCCGAAGGACTTCCGGTGACGGGCATCGGCCTGCCGCCTCCCCTCGCGGAACTGCTCGCCTCGGGCCGCTCCGCCTCCGACGAGGTGCGCATGGCCGGCGACCGGCTGCTGGCCGTGAATCTGCGGCCCACGGACGAACACGGCGGACCTGCCGGGACGGTCGCGACCCTGCGGGACACGACGGAACTGGCCGCACTGGCCGGCCGGGCCGCCGAGGTGAGGGAGCGGCTGCTCCTTCTGCACACGGCCGGTGTGCGGATCGGTACAACACTGGATGTGACCCGGACCGCGGAGGAACTGGCCGAAGTGGTGGTCCCCCGTTTCGCCGACTTCGCCTCGGTCGACCTCGCCGAGCCCGTGCTGCGCGGTGAGGAACCTTCGGTGCCTCTCGGCACCGTGCTGAACATGCGACGTACAGCCGCGGCGGGTGTGCGCGCAGACCACCTCCCCTTCTACCCGATCGGGCGGGTCGTCGGGTTCGTTCCCACCAGCCCGGCGGCCCTGGGACTGATCCATGGACACACCATGCTGGTGCCTGACCTGTCCTCCGAACCGGGCTGGAAGGGGGCCGACCCCGAACGGTCGGCGAGGATCCTCGCGTACGGCGTCCACTCCCTGCTCTCCGTTCCGCTGCACGCACGCGGTGCGGTCCTGGGCATGGCGAATTTCTGGCGCTCGGAGAACCCGGACCCCTTCGACGAGGACGATCTGACATTCGCCGAGGAACTGGTCGCCCGGGCGGCCGTCTGTGTCGACAACGCCCGCCGCTACACCCGCGAGCACGACATGGCGGTGACGCTGCAGCGCAGCCTGCTGCCCCGCGACCTGCCCGAGCAGAACGCACTCGACATCGCCTACCGCTATCTGCCGGCTCAGGCGGGGGTGGGTGGCGACTGGTTCGACGTCATTCCGCTGCCCGGTGCCCGCGTCGCGCTGGTCGTCGGTGACGTCGTCGGGCACGGTCTGCACGCCGCCGCGACGATGGGCCGCCTGCGCACCGCGGTCCACAACTTCTCCGCACTGGACCTTCCGGCCGACGAGCTCCTCGCGCGCGTCGACGAACTGGTCGCGCGGACCGACCGGACGGAGAACGCCGGCGGCGGGCGCGCGGAGATCACGGGGGCCACCTGCCTGTACGCCGTCTACGACCCGGTGGCCGGCACCTGCTCCGCTGCCCGGGCGGGCCATCCCGGTCCCGTCCTGGTGCTGCCCGACGGCACGGTGCAGTCCCCCGATGTCCCCGCAGGCCTGCCCCTGGGCATCGGCTGGCTGCCCTTCGAGTCGGTGGAGTTGCCCCTGCCGGAGGGGAGCCGTCTGGTGCTCTACACCGACGGTCTGGTCCGGTCGCGCGAGCGGGACTTCGACACCGGACTCGACACACTGCGCGGAGCCCTGGCCGGACAGCACCGGACCCCGGAGGAGACCTGCGACGACCTGGTCTCCGCGCTCCTGCCCACCCCTCCGGGTGACGACGCCGTCCTGCTGGTGGCCGCTACGCACATCCTCGACCCCTCCCGTGTCGGCGAATGGGAGGTCGAGTCCGACCCGTCGGCCGTCGCCGGGGTCCGCAAGGACGTGTCCCAGTGGCTCATCGACCAGGGGCTGGAGGAAGAGACCTTCGCGACCGAGCTGATCCTCAGTGAGCTGGTCACCAACGCCATCCGCTACGGCGACCCTCCCATCCGGGTCCGGATGCTGCACGACCGTTCCCTGATCTGCGAGGTGTCCGACTCCAGCAGCACCGCACCGCATCTGCGCTATGCGTCGACGACGGACGAGGGTGGCCGCGGCCTGTATCTCGTCGCCCAGTTCGCCGATCGCTGGGGCACCCGCTACACAGCCGAGGGCAAGATCATCTGGTCCGAACAGACACCGGGCGCGACTGGAGCGCCGACGTTCGAGTGGACGGACGAGGCCCTGGACATCTGAGCGCGCCACCAACCACCGTCGCCACGCCGTGGCACACGCCCTGGTACCCCTCCCGGCAGGCTTCGCCCGGCCCTCGGCCACACCGCAGCCACCGACGCTCATCCGCCGTAGACATCGAGGCGGCCGCACATCCCGAACTTTCCGTACTCCGAAGGCTGTTGGGCATACACGCAGGCAGCCGCGAGATGGCTGCCGTCACCCTGCGCCAGGGCGTCCAGCTGGTCGCCGGTTGCCCGGGATGCGGCGGCGGCGCCCTGTTCCCAGCGCCCCCGCCAGTCGTCCGTCCGATGTCTCACGAGCGCGGCGGCCGCCCGGTGGAAGGCGGCGAGCGGCTCGGTGTCACCCGCCTCCGCGGCCCGGCGCAGCGCGAGAAAGCCCTGGACGGCGAGGTCGCGGCGGGCGCGGGCGGCGCCTTCCTGTTCAGGCTCGGAGCCGTGGACGGGCAGAGCCACGGCCGCGCGATAGGTGTCGGGGTCCGTCAGGAAGCGCGGCGGGAGGGTGAGCACGGCGTCGCCCGCCTCGGGCAGTCCGCTGTTCTGCATGAGAACGACGATGCGCAGGTCCTCGTCGTTGACGAGCCGGTGGATCGTGCCGGGGGTGAACCACACCAGTGAACCGGCGGCCAGGGGCGTCTGCCGGAAGCCTGACATGGTGAGCGTCTGTACCGAGCCCGTGCCCCCGACCACCACATACCCCTCGGAACAGGTGAGATGGAGGTGGGGTGTACCGCCGCGCAGTCCGTCCTCGGTGGGCCAGTCGTAGACCGTGAGGTGGGAGACGGCTACGGCGCCGGGCAGTCCTTCGAAGGTCACCACGCGCGCTCCTCGGTTGGGTTCGTCGGCTGTTCGTCGGGAGCCCATCGAGGGCCCACCGGTTGGGCAAGCGCTTTCTACGAGGGAAGTTACGGCCCGCCCCGGACGGCGGTCAAGGGTGCCCCGACGATGTCGGCCGCGACCCTGTTCCGGATCGCCACCCGCCCCGCACTCGCCGTCCGACCTGCGCAAACGCCTTCTCTTCGAACCACTGTCAGTGGCCGGGTGCAGACTGACCCGTGTCCGCGACAAAGGCGTTTCGGGAGGTGTCGGCGATGTCCGACGTACTGCTCACTGTGGGAACCCGCAAAGGACTCTTCATCGGCCGCAGACGAGGTGGCACGTGGGAGTTCGGCGACCCTCATTTCAACGCACAGGCGATCTACTCCATCGCCATCGACACCCGCGGCCAGGTCCCCCGGCTGCTGGTCGGCGGGGACAGCGCGCACTGGGGACCCTCGGTGTTCCACTCCGACGACCTGGGCGCGACGTGGGTCGAGCCTAAGCAACCCGCAGTGAAATTCCCCCAGTTCACCGGGGCTTCGCTGGAGCGGGTCTGGCAGCTGCACCCGGCCGGGGCAGAGGCACCGGATGTCGTGTACGCGGGGACGGAGCCGGCCGCGCTCTTCCGCTCCGAGGATCGCGGGGAGTCGTTCGAGCTGGTGCGCCCGCTGTGGGAGCATCCGACGCGCTCGAAGTGGGTCCCGGGCGGGGGCGGCGAGGGGCTGCACACGATCCTGACCGACCCGAGGGACGCGCAGGCGGTGACCGTCGCGGTCTCCACGGCCGGGGTGTTCCGCACCAAGGACGGCGGAGCGAGCTGGGCCCCCTCGAACAAGGGGGTGTCGGCGGTCTTCCTGCCTGATCCGAACCCGGAGTTCGGCCAGTGCGTCCACAAGGTCACCCGGGATGCGGTCGATCCGGACCGGCTCTATCTCCAGAACCACTGGGGTGTGTTCCGCAGTGACGACTCCGGGGACAACTGGTCGGATATCGGCGGAGGGCTGCCTTCCGACTTCGGTTTCGCCGCGGCCGCGCATCCGCACCGGGCGGAGACGGCGTACATCTTCCCGATCAACGCCGATGCCGACCGCGTGCCGGCCGAGCACCGCTGCCGGGTGTTCCGTACGAGCGACGCGGGCAACAGCTGGGAGCCGCTGTCCGACGGACTGCCCGAGGAAACGCATTACGGCACGGTGCTGCGCGACGCCCTCTGCACGGACGACGCCGATCCGGCGGGCGTCTATTTCGGCAATCGGAACGGCGAGGTGTACGCGAGCCGGGACGACGGGGACAGCTGGGAGCAGCTCGCCTCGCATCTGCCGGATGTCCTCTGTGTACGAGCGGCAGTCGTCGGCGGTTGATCACCCCGGTCGTATGAGCAGTAGAGTGCGGCCCGTGGCAGCACGACCGTTGAAAGAAATCATTGAGCCGGGATGGGCGCAGGCCCTGGAACCCGTGGCCGAACGCATCGCCGCGATGGGCGACTTCCTGCGCGCGGAGATCGCCGCTGGGCGCACCTATCTGCCTGCGGGGCAGAATGTGCTCCGGGCGTTCCAGCAGCCGTTCGACGAGGTACGGGTCCTGATCGTCGGTCAGGACCCTTACCCCACACCGGGACATGCGGTGGGACTGAGCTTCGCAGTCGCGCCGGAGGTCCGGCCGCTGCCGGGCAGCCTGGAGAACATCTACCGGGAGCTTCACACGGACCTGGGGCTGCCCCGGCCGTCCAATGGCGATCTGACGCCGTGGACCCGCCAGGGGGTACTGCTGCTCAACAGGGCGCTGACCACGGCGCCCCGTCGGCCGGCGGCGCATCGTGGCAAGGGCTGGGAGGAAGTGACCGAGCAGGCGATCCGGGCACTGGTGGCGCGCGGCACACCGCTGGTGTCCGTCCTGTGGGGGCGCGACGCCCGCAATCTGCGGCCGCTGCTCGGTGAGCTCCCGGCGATCGAGTCCTCGCACCCCTCCCCCATGTCCGCGGACCGCGGGTTCTTCGGCTCACGGCCGTTCAGCCGGGCCAATGAACTGCTGGAACGCCAGGGCGCCCAACCGGTCGACTGGCAGCTTCCGTGACCGCCGCCGCGGGGTCGTACGTCCTCGGAGTGGATTCGGGCGGTTCCGGGCTCCGGGTGGCGCTCGGCGCGATCGGGGCGGAGAAGCCGGTGGCGACGGCGGTCTGCGCCGAGCCGGTGCGGACCGGCCCGGCCGGGATCGATGCCGGGCACCTGCTGGAGCAGCTCCTTCCCGCAGTCGACGAGCTGCGGGCGCAGGCCGGGGAACGGTCGCGGGCGGCCGCCGACTCGTCCGTCGTCGCCGTGGCGATCGGCGCCGCCGGCATGGCGACGCTCGGGGACCAGCTGCGCGCGGAGCTGCCCGCGGCGCTGGAGCGGGCGCTCGGGGTGCAGCTGCTGGCGCTGGCCGCCGACGCGGTGACGGCGTACGCGGGAGCGGTCGGTCAGCGGCCGGGAGCCGTCGTCGCGGGCGGCACCGGCATGATCGCGCTGGGGACGGATCTGACGAGCTGGCACCGGGCCGACGGCTGGGGCCACCTCCTCGGCGACAGCGGCGGCGGTGCCTGGATCGGGCGGGCCGGGCTCGATGCGGCGATGCGCGCCCATGACGGTCGGCGCGGCGGCTCGGTCGCGCTGCTGGCCCGGCTGGAGGCGGTGTTCGGTCCGGCGCCGGAGCTGCCCGGTCTGCTCTATCCGCGTACCGACCGCCCGGCGATGCTGGCCTCGTTCGCCCCCGAGGTCGCCGCCTGCGCCGGGGACGACCCGGTCGCCGCGGGCATTCTTCGGGACGCCGCCGGTCATATCGCGGAGGCGGCCGCCGCGGTGTGCCCGGAGCGCGGGACGACCGACGAGCCGTGCGAAGTGGCCCTGACGGGTGGCTTGTTCCGGATGGGCGATCCACTCCTCGTGCCCCTGCGTGAAGAGCTCGCCCGGCAACTGCCGCAGGCGCGGACGGTCCCCGGTTCGGGTGATCCGCTGACCGGTTCGCTGCGCATCGCCGAGGCACTGGCCACCGGTGATCTGCGGTTGCCGCTCCACCCGACGCTGCTGTGCGTGCCCGCGTACCGGCCCGGGCGGGGGCGGCCATAAGGGTCGACAGAGCAGGGCAGTTGGCCGGTAAGCCACTGATCGGATAAAAGCGGACAGATAACGCCTGACTGGGCCCTCCCCGAACAGTGGGGCACCCAAAACCAGTAGCATGCGGCGCCATGAGCACCCCCACTGGGCCCGCTTCCGGCCTGCCTGTACGAATGCCGCGACCTCGCCAGTCCGGACGGCACCGCCGCCCGGAGCCCGTGGTCGCGCCCGAGGGCGCTGCCGCGCTCGTTCTCGCCGTTCCCGGTACCCCCTCCTCGGCCACGCGCAGTCTGGCCGAAGAGGTGATCAGCATTGCCCGTTCCGAGCTGCCCGGTCTCCATGCCCGGATCGGTTACCTCGACGGCGACGATGCCGAGTACCCCACGCTTGTCTCCGTACTCGCGGATGCCGCTGCCGAGCGCGTCGCACGCTTCGAGCAGGCGAAGGCCGCGGGCCGTGAGGCCGCCGAGCCCGAGGGCCCGGCCGCCGTTGTGGTGCCGCTTCTCGCGGGACCGGACAACGCCCTGCTCCGGCGGATACGCCAAGCTGTCATGGACAGCCGTGCACCGGTCGAGCTGACCGATGTGCTCGGCCCGCACCCGCTGCTCGCCGAGGCGCTGCACGTGCGCCTCTCCGAGGCCGGCCTGGCCCGCGCCGACCGCGCCAGGCTGTTCACCGTGGCCACGGCCGCGGACGGGATCGTGCTGGCCACCGTGGGTGGCGAGGAGGCGGTGCAGGCCGCCGGGATCACCGGCATGCTGCTGGCCGCCCGCCTCGCGGTGCCGGTGATGGCCGCTGCTCTCGATGTCGAGGGTTCGGTCGCGTCCATCGCCGACCAGCTGAAGGCCTCCGGTTCGGTGCAGCTGGCCGTGGCGCCGTACCTGGTGGGTCCCGAGGTGACCGAGGGGTTGCTGGACGCCGCCGTGAAGGAGGCGGGCTGCGCGACGGCGGAGCCGCTCGGCGCGTACCCCGCGATCGGCAAGCTCGTCCTGTCGATGTACACGACGGCGCTCGGCATCGCCCCGGTGACGCCGCAGGGGGCTCAGGCCCACTGACCTGATCAGCACAGAGCAGCTGGGCCCGTACCGGTCGAACGTCCGGTACGGGCCCCGCTGTGTGCCGTCTCCTGCGCTCCGGGGCCGGACGGTGGGTCGGCTCAGCCGAAGATCACGCAGGAGGCGGCAGGAGCCGTCAGCGAGCCCGCGTGGCGTGGGATGCCGGTGCTCGGGTCGACGGCGAACCAGCTGACGTTCCCGGACCGCTCATTGGCCGCGTACAGCCACTGCCCGGTGGGGTCGAGGGCGAGGTCGCGAGGCCAGTGGCCACCGCAGCTCACGGTCGTGACCAGGGACGGCTTCTCGCCCGTCTCGTCGAGGGTGAGGACGGCGATGCTGTCATGTCCCCGGTTGGCGGCCCAGAGGAACCGGCCGTCGTGCGAGACGACGAGCTCGGACGGGTGGACGACCGCGTCCGCGTCGGTGGCCACGTCCTCGGGCACCACGGTCGTCTCGCCGACCGGTGCGAGGGTTCCGGTGGCCGCGTCCCACCGACAGACTGTGACGGTCGGTTCGAGTTCGTTCAGGACGTAGGCGTGGGTGCCCGCGGGGTGGAAGGCCAGGTGGCGAGGTCCGGTTCCCGGTCGCAGCGCCGTCTCACCGTGCAGCCGCAGCGTGCCGGTGCTCGTCTCGAGGGCGCAGATCCGTACGGAGTCGGTTCCGAGGTCCACGCTCAGCACCCAGGTGCCCGAGGGGTCGGGGAGCACCTGGTGCGCGTGCGGGGCCTGCTGGCGGGCCGGGTGCGGTCCG
The DNA here is from genome assembly GCF_042802415.1 of Streptomyces sp. NPDC057486. Lineage (NCBI taxonomy): Bacteria > Bacillati > Actinomycetota > Actinomycetes > Kitasatosporales > Streptomycetaceae > Streptomyces > Streptomyces sp. NPDC057486. Next base: position 39,874 of record NZ_JBHVEE010000021.1, read on the forward strand.
CTTCCCTCGTGCCGGAGCACGGACGTGGCGGCGCCCAGCGTTCCGTCGGCGCGCACGGGGAGGGCGGTGACACTGCCGGAGCCGTAGTTGGCGGTGATCAGGTGTCCGCCGGTCAGTGCGAGGTGGGTGGGTCCGCTGCCGTCCACCGGCCGGATCCCGCCGAGCAGCCGCGGGTCGTCGCCGGCGATGTCGAGGGCGGCGGCCGCGCCGGACTCGGTCTCGCTGACCGTGTAGAGGGTGGTGGAGCCGGGGCCCAGGGCGAGATACGAGGGATCGGGGACGGCGTCCGTGGCGCCGAGGACGGTCAGCGCCCCGGTCTTCCGGTCCAGCGCGGCGACGACGACTCCCCGACCGCCCGCCGACGTGAACGACCCTATGAATGCCCGTCCCGCACCGTGGCTGCTCACCGCTTCTGCCCCTCTCCGCCGACTGATCACGGCGGTTCGGGCCGCCGTGATCTTCCGGGGCGACGGTAGCAGTGCACCCTGCGCGGTCTAGACCAGGGCCGTGTCGCCGCCTGCTGTCCCAGGTCGCAGGTCAGGCCGGGACGAGCGGGGCGCGGGGTGAGGTGCGCAGGGGCGCGGCGAGTTCCGCGAGTGCCCGCTCCAGGGCATGCAGATGCGCGAGTGCGGCCTCGGCGCCGGGGTGGTGGTGCGCCGCGTGTGCGGGCAGCGCGTTCAGTTCCGTACGGGGAGGTCCCGGCTGCGCCAGGGCGAGCACCGCGGCCTCGACACGGCGGCAGGCCGCTGCGAGCCGGGCATCGTGCGAGGCGTCGGGATCGGCGGCGACCGCGGCGAGACCACGCACCTCGCGGGCGCACAGGTCGAGCAGAGCGAGGACCTGGCGGGCGCGCTCCTTACGGGCCCGCAGCGGGTTGAGCGGATGCACCAGGGGGGCGAGCGAGAGCCTGACCCGGCCGAGCAGCGCCTCCAGTTCGGTCACCTGCGGACCGGGGTCGGCGGTCGGGGAACCGGCCAGGCGGGCGGCGGCCCCCGCCGTGCAGGCGTGTACGCAGCGCAGTGCGCGCTGGATCCAGGCGTCGGTGGTCGCGTGAAGGGTGACGGGCAGTACGAGGAGGACGGCGAGCGCCGAGCCGAGTGCTCCGGCCCCGGTCTCCGTGAGGCGGAGCACGAGCAGCCCCGGGTTCAGGACGCCGAGCAGGCCGTACAACAGTCCGGCCAACACGGTCACGAAGAAGACCATCCAGCTGTACGAGACGGCGGCGGTGTAGAAGATGCCGAAGACGCAGACGGCGACGAGGGCCGCGGTGGGAACCGTGTCGCCGTGCAGGGGCACGGCGACCAGCAGCCCTGCGGCGATCCCGGCCACTGTGCCCAGGACGCGGCGGAAGCCGCGGACCAGTGTCTCGCCGCGCGAGGCGGTGTTCACGAAGACCCACCAGACGGTGCCGACGGCCCAGTACCAGCGGTCGGCGGACAGCAGTTGCCCGATGCCGAGCGCGAAGGCACTGGCGGCAGTTGCCTGGATCGCCTGACGCGTGGTCGTCCGGGCCAGCCCGCGACTGCCCGGGAGTACGGGTACGACGGGCGTGGGCAGCCGTCGTTCGTAGCACCAGGCACCGAAGCGGACGGCCGAGGCGGTGATGATCGAGAGCGCGACCGCGGCGTACAGCTCGGGCAGCTGGCCGGGTACGGCGTGCAGGAACTGCGCCATGAAGAACGCCATGAACGCGAAAACCCCGAGGGCATGACCGCGGGGACCCCAGCGGCGCGCGTACACCCCCGCGCAGACGACGGCGAGGAACGCGGCGTCGCGCGCCAGGGGGTGGTCGTGCAGCGCCGTCGCGACTGCCAGGACCGGGAATCCGACGACGGGCAGCAGCGAGGTGGTGAGCGCCTGGTCGCGGACCCGTGCGTCGGTGACCGTGAAAAGTGCGAGCAGAGCGGCGAGGCCGCCGGCGACGGCCGCGGGAAGCGAGTGACTGACCAGGCCCGAAAGGGTCACGGCCAGACCGATGCCGAGAACGGCCCGGGCCGAGCTGCGCAGCCGCAGCCGCCCCGGGTCCGGAGCCACCAACATCCGCTTCAGCACCGATTACCACTCCCTGTTCTGTCCGGACATGAAAAAGGCGCCGCGGGATCCGCAGCGCCATCGACCGGGTTCATGAGAGCATCTCGCCGCCATCTGGCTCAAGTCGAACCGGTACAACTGCGCCATTGGCACATCCCGATACGCTTTCGATGTGCCAGGTGAGCGCCAATGGACCACGTGCTGCTGAACCGTCGGGCCGGAGGAAGGCCTTCCGGGCGGTTCACACGCCGGCCTCGGCACAGGCCCGCTTCCAGGCGCCGTCCCGCAGCAGGCGCAGACCGTTGAGGCCGACGATCACGGTGGAGCCCTCATGACCGTGGACACCGAGCGGAAGGCGTGAGGGCGGACCTCATGGGATCGGGGCTCGTTCAGGCACGGGGAGGCAGAGCGGGTCCGGCCCGGCCACCATACAAAAATTCATGAACATACATTCATGTGTGCATCTCCGTAGGATGAGGCCCATGGGCCACGGATCCGACGGCACGCAAGCCGCCACGTCACGCGAACGCCTCGAAACAGTGGGCACCGCCGATGTCGCCGCCACCCTCCAGGCGCTGGCCACTCCGTCCCGGCTGCGGATCCTCGCCCAGCTCCAGGAGGGCCCCTGCGCCGCGACAGAACTCGCCGACGCGGTCGGTATGGAACAGTCCGCCTGCTCCCACCAGCTCCGGCTGCTGCGCAACCTCGGCCTGGTCACCGGTGAACGCCGGGGCCGCTCGGTGATCTACGCGCTCTACGACAACCACGTGGCCGAACTCCTGGAGCAGGCCCTCTTCCACGTCGAGCACCTGCGCCTGGGAATGCGCGACACCCCACGGGTGACCGCGGCGCGCTGACCCACGGCAAAGTCAGCCGCGCGCCGGGGGTGTGCGGCGAGCGGCCAGGAGAAGCGGAAGGACGGCGGTCGCTGCGGCGAGTACCGCGAAGCCCCAGGTCAAGCCGGCGGCACCGGCGACGGCGGCGACCAGCAACGGGCCTCCGGCGTCACCGAGTTCACGTCCGAGTTCGGCCGTTCCCATGGTCTGGCCGAGCCGTTCGTGCGGGGTGGCACCCGCGAGGGCGGCGAAGCCGAGCGGAGTGATCAGCCCGGTTCCGGCCCCGATCAGCACGGCGGCGGACAGGATGCCGGGCAGACCGGGCAGCATGGCGGCGGTCAGTCCGCACGCGGTGACCAGCAGTCCGGCCACCAGTCCCCCGCCGACGCCGAGGCGCCCGTCGTCCAGGGCCCGTCCGGCCCACGGCTGCACGAGCGCGGCGCACAGGGCGAGGACGGAGACGGCCGCGCCGGTCACCACCGGCGACAGACCGGCAGCCAGCCCGGACACCGGCAGGAACCCGACCCCGACGGACAGTGCGGCAGTGGCGGCGGCCAGGGCTGCCACCGGCCGCAGAAAGGCACCGTCGGCCAGTCGCCGGACGAGCCCCAGGACGGTCTGACGCGCCTTGGGCAGAGGCGGTACGGCAGGTACCGCGAACGCGGCCCACAGGGCGACCACGGCGGCCAGGGCTGTCAGCACCGCGAACAACAGCATCAGACCGCCGGCCCAGACCAGCACGCCGCCGAGCAGGGGTCCTGCGGTGTAGCCGATGCTCTTGAAGAATCCGTACGAGCCGAATGCGCGGCCGTGCCGGGCCTGCGGGTTGAGGCGGGCCACCAGCGCGGAGGCGGCGGGTGAGAACGCGGAGGCGGCAGCCCCCTGTCCCAGCCGGGCGGCCCACAGCAGGCCGGGATCGCGGACCACCACGAACACCGCGGAGGCGGCGGCGAACGCGATGAGCCCGCCGAGCAGCACCGGCCGGGCGCCGATCCGGTCGGCGAGCGTCCCGAACACCGGCTTGAGCACCACCTCGGCCCCGTCGTACAGCGCGAGCAACAGCCCGAGATACAGCACCGAACGCGTCAGACCGGCATCGCCCTGGCCGAGATTGGCCGCGATGCCGTGCGCGCCGAAGGCGGTGGTGAACCCCGCTGCGTACAGCGGCCACATCCGCCGCCGCGACGCGGCGGGCAGAGGCCTCGATTCCTGGGCGGGCCCGGGCATCACGGCTGCGCGCCTTCGCCGTCCGAACCGAAGGCGTGCAGGTGGGCGAAGACCCTCTCGCTGTAGTCCTCGAACCGCCGGGCGCACTCGGCCAGTTGCCGGTCGCCCGCGCCGGATCCCGGCGCCCCGAACACGTCCCGGGCCTTCAGGTCACGGTGCCAGCGGCGCAGCCGCTCCAGGCTCTGCTCCTCCTCCTCGAGCTCGGCCAGGGTGAACTTGGCATGACGGATCTCCTTGTCCAGCTCCGTCTCGTACTTCCCGCAGTCGGCCAGGAACTCCGCCCAGTCCTCCTCGCGTGCGGCGGTGAACATGGCCTGGAACCGGGCGGCGTCGGCCGGTTCGCGTCCGGCGGCGCGCAGCACCACGGCCTCGCCGTCGGCGCGTTCGGTCAGCTGCACGGCCCGCTGAACGCCATCGGCGAAGACCGGCACCTCCGGTACCGCCCACACGCCCTGCCCGAGAGACAGCGCGCCGACCTTGCGCAGCTCCCGCCATACCGCGACCCGGTGCCGGGAGGGCTGCGTCGGCAGCCGCACGATCAGCACCACCCACGACAGCGGGGATGTCGGCGATTCCTCACTCATCGAGCAAAAGTAACACTGGTTACATCGTCATGAGGAGCGGGCGTCACGGGGACAGCCGGTCCGGGCCGGAGCTCCCGCACGTCACGCAAGGCAAAAATCCGTACAACGTGACCGGTTACACGCTGCGCATCCCGTTGCGGTCCGAGCGCGGTCCGCCGAACCCGAACCCCTCACCGCCGACTCACGCATCAAAGGCACCGGCAAATACATGCCTTCATTTCGAAGGTCATCAAGGAGACGAAGAGCCTGAACCATCAAGTTGTCAATAAGAGGCCAACCCTCGCCAGATCTACGAATACCGCCAGCTGCGCGCTTGGTTGCAACGAATTCCGTAGGTAATAGGTGGTTGACGTGACGGATCCCACAGGTTTCCATAACGCGCCGGGAGCAAACGAAACCAACAGCGCAGCAGGCCACGGAGGCGATAGCGCTCCCGCCGTCACCCGTCACACCCAGTCGATCGGAACCGCTCCATGACCGACATGCTCAGCCAGCCCGTCACCTCCGGCACCGCACCGGCGGAGGCCGATCCCCACAGCCAGGACGGCCCGCGCACCCTCAAGCGTTCCATCGGTGTCGTCGGGGGGACCCTGCTGACCCTCTCCTGCGTGACGCCCGCATCCACGCTCTTCGTGGTCGTGCCCGACCTGTTCGGCGATCTCGGTTCCGCCACCGCGCTCACCATCGCCATCGGTTCGCTGCTCTGTATCGCCGTGGCGTTCTGCTACTCGGAGCTGGGCACCATGATCCCCAGCGCGGGCGGCGAGTACGCCATGGTCACCACCCTGACCGGTCGGCTGGCCGGGTGGCTTGTGTTCGTCCTGTCTCTGCTGGTCGTAATGATCGTTCCGCCCGTGATCGCCATGGGTACGGCGGACTACCTCGCTCCGCTGGTCCACATCCCGGCCGAGGCTGCCGGGGCCGGGGTCATGGTGCTCGCCACCCTGGCGGGTCTGCTGGACCTGCGTGCCAACGCCTGGATCACCGGCGTCTTCCTGGTTCTCGAAGTCATCGCGGCGGCCGTCGTCGCCGTGCTCGGCTTCGCCCACACCGAGCGCGGCGCGGGCAGCCTGATCCATGGTGTGGTCGCGAGCGACAGCGGGGAGTCCCGCCCGGTCACCGCGATGCTGGTCGTCTCGGGTCTGGCCATCGCACTCTTCATCACCCAGGGCTTCTCCACCGCCGTCTACCTCTCCGAGGAGATGGAGAACCCGCGGCGCAACGTCGCCCGCACGGTCCTCGCCACCCTGGCCATCTCGACGGCCGTCATCCTTGTCCCGGTGGTCGCGATCACGATGGGCGCACCCGACCTCGCGGCGCTCACCTCCGGTGACATCAGCGGCATGGTCACCGCCTGGAGCAACTCGGCCGTCGGTACGTTCGTGAGCCTCTGCGTCGCACTCGCGATCATCAACGCGGGCATCGTCATGGTCATCCAGAACTCCCGGGTGCTGTTCGCCTCCGCCCGGGACAAGGCGTGGCCCGAGCCGGTCAACAACGCCCTCGCCCGCCTCGGCCGCTTCGGTTCGCCGTGGGTCGCCACCCTGGTGGTCGGAGTTCCCGGCGCGGCGCTGTGCTTCGTCAACCTCGACACCCTGTACGGCGTGACCGGCGTCTCGGTCACCGGCATGTACCTGCTGGTCGCCGTGGCCGCGCTCGCCGCCCGCCGCACCGGCCACAAGGACCTGCCCGCCTGGCGGATGCCGCTCTGGCCCGCGATGCCGGTGGCACTGATCGTCGTACTCGTCTACATCCTCAGCCAGCAGGAGACCACGTACCTGCTGTGGACCGGCGGCATCATGGCGGCAGCCACCCTCTACTGGGCCTTCTACCTCCGCCCCCGTCGCGACACCCACTGGCTGGTCACCCTCCCCGAGGATGCCCGTCCCTGACTCCATGTGGACGGGCACGGGCCCGTCCACTGGGCCATTGGTACAGTCGGAGTCCCTATCAGCAGACCAGGAAGAGGCCGACGGACCATGGCGGTGGACGCGCTCGACACCCGCATCCTGCGGTTGCTCATCGAGCAGCCCCGGACCAGCGTGCGGGAGTACGCACGGATCCTCTCCATCGCCCGGGGCACCGTGCAGGCCCGTATCGACCGGCTTGAGCGGAACGGTGTGATCACCGGTACGGGCCCGGTCCTCTCCCCCGCCGCCCTCGGCCACCCGGTGCTCGCCTTCGTCCATCTGGAGGTCACCCAGGGGCATCTGGACGAGGTGGGCGAGGCCCTCGCCGCCGTGCCGGAGATCGTCGAGGCGTTCTCGACCACCGGCGGCGGCGATCTGCTGACGCGGGTCGTGGCCCGCGACAACGGGCACCTGGAGGATGTGATCCAGCAGCTGATCCAGTTGCCCGGGGTGGTACGGACCCGCACCGAAGTGGCCCTGCGCGAGCGGGTTCCGCACCGGCTGCTGCCCTTGGTCCGATCCATCGGCCTGGCCACGGCCGAACCGTCGAACTGACCACCACCTTGGCATGCTGGGTGCCATGAGCACTCGGCCCAGCCCTGCCCCCTCGGTCATCTTCGATCTCGACGGCACACTCGTGGACAGCGAGCCGAACTACTACGAGGCGGGGCGCCGGCTCCTCGCCCTTCACGGCGTGCCGGACTTCACCTGGGAGCACCACACCCGGTACATCGGGATCAGCACCCGCGAGACGCTGACGGCGCTGCGGGCCGCGTACGGGATCGCGACGCCCGTCGACGAACTCCTCGCCGGCCAGGACGCTCTCTATCTGGAGCTGGCCCGATCGTCGACGGAGGTGTTCCCCGAGATGCGGAAGTTCGTGGAACGTCTGCATCAGGAGGGGATCGCGACGGCTGTGGCATCGGGTTCGTCCCGGGCCGCGATCGAGGCGGTGCTCACGGGCACCGGCCTCGGCGCGTACGTCACGACGTATGTCTCCGCCGACGAGGTGGCGCACGGGAAGCCGGCGCCGGACGTGTTCCTGGAGGCCGCGCGGCGGCTGGGCGCGGCGCCCGGCGACTGCGTGGCGCTCGAGGACGCGGCTCCGGGCGTGGCGGCAGCGCATGCGGCGGGCATGCGGCGGGCATGCGCTGCATCGCGGTCCCCTATGTGGCGTCGACGGCCGACGATCCGGCGTTCACCACGGCGGAGCTGCTCTTCCGCGGCGGTCAGGGCGAGTTCACGGCGCAGACCGCGTACGACTGGCTGGCCGGAGCTCAGCCTTCCTGATCTTGCCGGTGGCAGTCATCGGGAAGCTCCCGACGCCACCGGGCCGGTGGACTCCCGTACGACCAGCTCCGTGACGAGTTCGACGTGCGGCCCGCCCGCCGGTTCACCACCGGCAGGCGGCTCGCACAGAGGCGGGAGCGACGGGCTCACGACTGCGTCCGCCTGCGGTGACACGCCTGCGGTACGGCCGGCCTCGGGACGGCCACGTCCAGGTCCAGCCGGAAGCGGAGTCGGCAGATCACCGCATGCGTGTCGCGGCGTACCGCATGGGCCACCACCGCACCCCGCTGGTTCTGCAGTACGCGCTGCCAGACGTGGGCGGGTTCGACCTCGGGGATCAGGACGGTGATCCGGGTGCCGGGCTCGGCGGCGGTCAGCTCCCGTACGTATGAGGCGATCGGTCGGCCCAGGGAACGACGGTCCGAGTCGACGCAAATCAGGGGCACTCCCGGGTTCCACAGCGCCCAGTCCCGTTCCAGTGCCTCGCTCAGGGCGCGGTCCTCCGGGTCGGGGTGGCAGACCGTGACCGCCCTGACCTCGTCGCCCAGCGACACCGCGGCCGTCAGCGCCTCGCTGGTGAGACGGGTCAGAGAGGAGACCGGGACGATGATCAACGAGCGGTCGCGGTGCGGCGGTTCGGGGATGCGGCCCACCTCGAGCCTGTCACCGATCTTCCCGTACGCGCGGTGCACGAACTCGAACGCGGCGACCAGCAGGGGCAGCGCGACCACGATCAGCCAGGCGCCGTCGTGGAATTTGGTGGCGGTGACGACGACGGCGGATACACCGGTGAGGAGGGCGCCGACACCGTTGAGGAGCGCCTTGCCCGCCCAACGCTCGCCGCGCGCCCCGCGCCAATGCAGGACCATGCCCGTCTGCGCGATGGTGAAGCCGACGAAGACACCGATCGCGAACAGCGGCACCAGGGTGTTGGTATCGCCTCGGGAGAAGACGAGAAGGGCGGCGGAGACACCGGCGAGAGTCAGCACACCGTGCCGGTGGACCTGACGGTCCGCCTTCAGTCCGAAGACGTGCGGAAGGTAGTTGTCACGGGCCAGCAGCTTCAGCAGCACCGGGAGCCCGCCGAACGAGGTGTTGGCGGAGAGCGCCAGCAGGGTCATGGTGGCGAACTGAATGACGTAGAAGGCCCAGGTGTGGCCGACGGACGCGTCCGCGAGTTGCGCGAGCACGGTGACGCCCTCCACCGGCTGCAGCCCGAAACGGGAGATCAGGACGGACAGTCCGATCAGCATCACGCCGAGCAGTGCGCCGAGGGCGATCTCGGCATGCTGGGCGCGGCGGACGGCCGGGGCACGGAAGGACGGGACGGCGTTCGCGATGGCCTCGACGCCGGTCAGGGCCGAGCACCCGGATGCGAATGCCTTCAGCAGGAGCAGTGCGCCGACGGTGGTGGCGTTGTCGGCGAGCACGGAGGCGTGACCGGCGGCCGCCTCCGTGGAGACCGGGGCATCGCGGAAGAGACCGACGGCGATGAGCACGAGGATCGAGCCGACGAAGACGGCGGTCGGCAGGACGAACGCGCGCGCCGAGTCGACGATCCCGCGCAGGTTCACCCCGGTGATCAGAACGAGGACGAGGAGGCACAGCCACACCCGGTCGCCGTACAGCTCGGGGAACGCGGAGGTGAGCGCTGCCACCCCGGCGGTCACCGCGACGGCGACATTGAGCACGTAGTCCAGGACAAGTGAGGCTGCCGCGACCAGGCTCGTGCGGGCACCCAGATGTGCCTTCGCGACCGCGTAGCTGCCGCCGCCGTCCGGGAAGGCGGCGATCACCTGCCGGTACGAGGCGACGAGCACCGCCAGCAACGCGGCGATCGCAAGGGTGGCCGGGAGGGTGAAGCCGAGCCCGTGCGCCCCGGCGGCAGCGAGGACCAGGACGATGGCCTCGGGGCCGTACGCCACCGAGGCCATCGCGTCGAGCGAGAGCGCGGCGAGTCCGGTGACGGCGGTGAGCTTGTGCCGAGCGCCGGTATCGGGGGGTTCCTCGACGTCGGGTCGCGCGACGCTCGGTGCGGCCTCGGTGGTCGGAGCGGACATGGAACGGACTCCTTCTGTTCAGGTCCGCTCAGGTTGCGCCCTCGCGTGACAGGCTGCGCCCGGTCCTGTCGCCTCCTTGCCGTCGGAAGACCGTATTTTCATGCCTTCTTGACTCCGCTCGCCGCCGGTCGTCAGACATCCGTCAGGACACCCGGCTCCGGCGTCAGCGGTTCGTCAAGGCGTACCGACCGCCTGTTCCGCTCTCCATAGCCTCTGCGCCATGCGACGACCCGTCCCCGGGGCAGTACCCGACCCCCACACCGGCCCTGCCGGCCGCATCAGCCACGCCGACCGTGCCGTCCCGCCCCCGGGCGGGACGGTGCACGACCACGAGTGGGCCGGAGACGCCCGCTTCGCGGGTGGCTGCTCCGTCACGCTGCTGGGCCTCCTCCTGGCGGTCGACGCAGCCGCCGGCCGCCTCACCTGGCTTCGTGTCCTGCTGTGGGCGGCGATCGCCGCGGTGCTGTGTGCGGTCCTGGTACCCCCGCGCGTCTGTGCGGGCACCGGGTGGCTCTCCTCCCGCAGCCTGCTGCGCAGAACGACTGTGCGTACGGACCTCCTGGTGTCCGTGCGCTGGTCAGACGGCGTCGCGCAACGCCTGCTGCTCCGCGACGCCCACGGCCGCCGGGTCGAGCTCGACCCCCGGGTGTTCGTCGCCAATCCGGCTCTCTGGCACCGCCTGGACGAGGCCGCGCGCACCTGCGTGGAACGCGGGACGCTGCTCTGCGGGGCGACGGCGCTGCGGCAGCTCGGAGACCGTATCGACCGTCGCACGGCCCGGACCGTGTTCAAGGTCTCCGGCCTGGAGTAGGGGCGCCGCCGCCGTCCCGTCCTTCTGGTCCCCGCCCCGCCGTCTGCCCGTCGCCCGGGACCCTCTACGGTGTCGCTGCACGTGTGGGGTGAGGGTGACGACTGCGACGGGAGATCGGCGAATGCGACGCGCGGGACGTGGGGTGTTGATCACGGGGGCCGTACTTGCCGTCCTCGGGATCGTGCTGACGGCGGGGGCGCTCCGGACCATCCGCAGCGACTACACGATGGTGACGCCCGGGGGCGAGTCCATGGAGCCGACATACGTCCCGGGTCACCGGGTCTTCATCGCGAAGACCGGCGGCGAGAAGACACGGAAGGGCGATGTGGTGCTCTTCAGCATGCCGGACCGTTACAACGGCGAGGCCGTGATGCAGCGTGTCATCGGGCTCGGAGGCGACCATGTGGTCTTCGACGGGACCCGGTTGACCGTCAACGGGACACCGCTCAAGGAGCCGTACCTGAAGGGGGCGGAGGTCGACGGCGGGCACGGCCCGTACGACGTGAAGGTGCCGGCCGGTCGGATGTTCCTCCTCGGCGACAACCGTGCAAACGCCAACGACTCGCGCTACTTCTCCGACGAGCGCTCCGGAACCGTGCCCGTGACGGCCGTGCGGGGACGCGCGCTCGACGATGCCACCGTGCCGACGGTGCTGAGGCTCGGCGCAGTCGTCGGTGTGGTTCTCGCCCTGGCGGGTGCCGTCTGCACGCTGGTGGGCCTGCTGACGCGGCGGCGCCGCGCAATGGCGCCCCCGCCCTTTACCGGGTACGCGGGTGCCGGGTACCCCGCTCCCGGGGTTCCGCCGCCCTTCCGGCGCCCCTGACGCGGCGCACGGCCCTCAGCGTTCGGCACCTCGCGCGGCCGCGCCGAGGCGGTGGGCGCCCTCGGTCGGCTCGGCGGGGTCAGCGGCGGCGGCAGAACCCGGACGCAGGTATGTGTCCCGCGGTTCGGCCGGGCAGTAGCGGCGGCCCGGGCCGACGACACCTTGGCGGCGGAGCCGATCGCGGCCGAGCAGGCCGCCGTCGGCGGTGAGGGGCGAGGCCGCCGGGACAGCCACGCCCGGAGAGCCGGTCACGCCAACTGGTTGACCAGGGCGGCGAAGACCGCGGGAAGGCGGGTCGCGGCCGGGACGATACGACGAGCGAGCCGCGGGTGCTGCCGGACCCGGAGCAGCGATGCGGTGAGCAGGCGGTGGCGCCGGGATACCTTGCGCCACGCCTGCTCGTACGCCAGTGGGCGGTCGTCCCGGATACAGCGCACCAGTTGCGCGGCCCCGGCGAGGGCCAAGGAGATCCCTTCGCCGGTGAGCGCGTCGATGTATCCCGCGGCGTCCCCGACCAGCAGGACCCGCCCGGCCGCCCGGGATCCGACACGCTGGCGCAGCGGTCCGGCGCCGCGCACCGGGGTGGCGGTGCCCGGGGTCAGATGGCGTGCGAGGAGGGGGAAGTCGGCCAGGTGGCTGTCGAACGGGCCGCGTTCCGCGGTCAGTACGGCGACGCCGACCAGGCGCGGGCCGAGCGGCGTGACATAGGCCTCGGCCCGTGCTGACCAGTGCACCTCGACGTGGTCCGTCCAGGGTTCGATCGCGTAGTGGCGGCGCAGGCCGAACCTCGGGGGCCGCGGATCCGGGCGGTCCAGGCCGAGTTGGCGTCTGATCGGTGAGTGCAGTCCGTCGGCGGCGGCCAGGTAACGGGCGGTGATACCGGCAGCGCGGACGCTGTCGGCGCCCTGTCGGACGCCACCCACCCGCGCCGGGATCACCGGTACGCCGAGTTCCGCCGCTCGGCGGGCCAGGGCGGCGTGCAGTTCGGTGCGCCGGACGCCGCAGCCGGGGGCAGGTGCGAAGAGAGCTTCGACACTGTGGTGGTCGTCGACGTATCGGATCCCGCGCAGTGGGTGTCCGGCGACGGTGATGCCGAGTTCGGCCAGGGCGTGCACGGCCCCCGGCATGAGGCCCTCGCCGCAGGCCTTGTCGATCGGGGTGGGGCGCGGTTCGACGACCACCGCTTCGAGTCCGGATCCGGCGGCGTGGATCGCGGTGGCGAGTCCGGCGGGGCCGCCGCCGACCACCAGCAGGTCGATCACGGCGTGGCCGCGGGAGTCGGCGCCGGGGCGGCCCCGGCCAGAGCGGTGTTCTCGCACCGCACGCGGGTCGCGAGAAGCGGCAGGTTGAGGAGCGTGAATCCGGTCGCGGTGAGCCAGTTGGAGTGGACGAGCGGCAGCGCGACGCCCTCGACGATCACGGCGACGTAATTGGGGTGGTCCAGCCATCGGTACGGTCCGGCGGTGACGAGCGGCAGGTCCGGCACCACGATGACCCGGGTGTTCCAGCGTGGCCCCAGCGTGGTGATGCACCACCAGCGCAGCCCCTGGGCACCGAGGGCCAGGGCGAGCATCGGCCAGCCGAGCGCGGGGAGGAAGGGCCGGTCGCCCAGCCAGGTCTCCCCCAGGCAGCCGGCCAGCAGCGCGGTGTGGAGGACGACCATGACGGGGTAGTGCCCGCGCCCGTACTCGGTTCCGGAGTGGCGACGGCTCCAGGCTGCGTTGCGCCGGGCCGTGACGAGTTCGACGAGGCGCTCGAAGGCGACCAGGAGGACGAGGACGGTGTAGGGGATCACGGGCGACTACCAGCGGAGGAGGACTTGTTCGGTGCAGAAGCCCGGCCCCATCGCGAGGAGGAGACCGGGCGATCCGGGCGGTGGTGGGTGCAGCGCCAGGGTGTCCCCGAGGATGTGCAGGACGGACGCGGAGGAGAGATTGCCGACCTCGGCCAGCGAACGCCAGGTCGCTTCCAGTGCCCGGGCGGGCAGATCGAGCGTCTCGCGTACGGCTTCCAGGACCTGGGGGCCGCCGGGGTGGCAGACCCAGGCCGTCACGTCCTGCGTCTTGAGGTCGTGGTCGGAGAGGAAGGAGCGCACCTCGTCGCCGAGCGATTCGCGCACCAGGTCCGGGAGATCGGCGCCGAGGACGATACGGAAGCCCGCGTCGCCGATGTCCCAGCCCAGGCTGCGTTCGGTGCCGGGGTAGAGCGTGCTGCGGGTCGCGACCACCTCCGGCCCGCGCTGGTGCCCCCGACGGTGCGGGTGGTCCCTGCCGACCGCGAGGACCGCGGCGGCGCCGTCGCCGAACAGTGCGCCCGCCACCAGGTTCGGCACGGACGCGTCGGTACGTTGCAGGGTCAGCGAACAGAGTTCGACCGAGAGCAGCAGCGCGACCTGTCCGGGGTGGCCGTCGAGATAGTCGTGGACCCGGGCCAGTCCGGCGGCTCCGGCCACACAGCCCAGACCGAAGATCGGTACGCGTTTCACATCGGGCCGCAACCCGACCGGTCCGGCGAGCCGCGCCTCCAGCGACGGAGCGGCGATACCGGTGACGGAGGTGGAGATGACCAGGTCGATCTCGCTCGCGTCGAGACCCGCCCGGTCCAGGGCGCCGCGCACGGCCTGTTCCCCCAGCGGGAGCGCGGATTCGATGAACGCGTCGTTCGCCTCTCCGAAGCCGCTCAGGGAGGCGTACCGCTCCAGGGGAAGGGCCAGATGGCGGCCACGTACCGTGGCAGACGCGTGCAGGCGTTCCAGCACACCACGGTCGGCGCCGGGTGGCAGGCACATGTCGGCGAAGGCATGGGTGATCTCGGACTGCTCGTACCGGTGCGGCGGGAGCACACCATGGATCGCGATGATTCGCGTCATCCCGTCACCATAGGGGCGAATAGCGTGTTTTGATCGAACGTCATGAATCACACTTTCCGGGCACCTTCCGTGTCCGCCTCGGCGCCCGCCGCCGTGCCGTCGGCCGCTCCCCGCCTCGGCCGGCTCGCGGTGGCCCTGTTCCTGTCGGCCCACCCGGCCCCCGCACTGGCCGTCTCCGCCCTGATCACCGCGCTGGCAGTGGCCGCGGGCCGCGATGCGTCCGGCAGCTTCCTGGTCGCTCTGGCCCTGCTCACCGGACAGCTCTCCGTCGGTTGGAGCAACGACCGCATCGACATCGCACGGGACACGGCTGCGAACCGGCGTGACAAGCCGCTCGTGGACGGCGCCGTGAAGGCCCGTACCGTCGCGGTGGCGGCCTGCGTCGCACTCGCCCTGTGCGTCCCCCTGTCGCTGGCGAACGGCGCGGCGGCGGGCGGCGCCCATCTGATCGGGGTCGCCGCCGCCTGGTCCTACAACCTGGGCCTCAAACGAACACCGTTGTCCTGGCTCCCGTACGCCGTCGCCTTCGGCCTCCTGCCCGCCTTCGTCACGCTCGCGCTGCCGGGCCACCCCTGGCCGGCCGCCACGCCGGTGGTCGCGGGCGCGCTCCTCGGCGTGGGCGCACACTTCACCAACGTGCTCCCCGACATCGACGCCGACCTGGCCGCAGACGTCCGCGGCCTGCCGCAGCGGTTGGGCCGACGTCGGACCCGTACTGTCGCGGCATTCGCGCTGCTCGCCGCATCGGCCGTCCTCGTCCTCGGCCCACCGGGGCCACCGGACGCGACGAGCTGGACCGGTCTCGTCGTGACCGGGACCCTGGCCGTGGCCGTCTGCCTCCCGCTGCGCTCCGCGCCCGAAAGCCGCCTGCCGTTCCTGGCCACGCTCGGGCTGGCCGGCATGGACATCGCGCTGCTGCTCCTGCACGGCGCGGCGCTGGGCTGATCATCCCTCCCCCGGATGCCGCAGCCCGCCCGGCTTCTCGACCGGAGGTGTCCGACGGATCGAGGTCGGACAGGTCGCGGCGTCCGGTGCGGTGCTTCGCGGGGCGGAGGGGCATCCTGATACAGGGCGTACCCGCTGGGTTCCGACACCGCGGCAAGGTGCCGCAGCTCTCGTTGTGCGCCCGCCGGGGATGTCGGGACAGCCCCTGGGCCGGCTCCGGCGAGAGTCACCGGCAACGACGGGAGAGTCACGCATGTCGCGCTATCACGAGATGAAGTTCCGGGCGGTCACGACGTTCCAGCGGCGGATCGCCAACCCGATCATCCGCCGACTGCCGAATCAGACCCTCCTGGAGACCACGGGACGCACGTCCGGACTGCCCCGCCGCACCCCGGTCGGCGGCCGCCGGGCCGGCAGGGAGTTCTGGCTGGTCTCGGAGTACGGCGAGAAGTCGCAGTACGTACGCAACATCCGGGCGAACCCGGAGGTCCGGGTCCGGATCAGGGGACGCTGGCACGCCGGAACGGCCCACCCCGTCCCGCAGGACGACCCGCGCGCCCGGCTCGCGACACTGCCGCGCTTCAACAGCGCGGCTGTCCGAGCGCTCGGCACCGACCTACTGAGCGTGCGGGTCGATCTCTACGACTGACGACCGGCCGGTCCTGCTACCAGCGCTGATGGATCGCGGCCCGGATGCGGCGGTCATAGAGGTCCCGTACCGCGTCCAGCGTCTCCTGCGGCAGCGGCGGAAGCGACGCAGCCGCAGCGTTGGCCCGCGCCTGCTTCACGGAACGCGCACCCGGGATGACGCTGGTGACACCGGGCTGCTGAATGATCCAGCGCAGCGCGGTCTGGGCCGCGGTCGCCCCCTCCGGTGCGAGCCCGGCGAACTCTGCGGCCGCCGCCACCCCGGTCGCGTACTCGATGCCGGAGAAGGTCTCACCCTGGTCGAAGGCCTCGCCGTGGCGGTTGTACGTGCGGTGGTCCTCGGCGGCGAAGACGGTGTCCTCGGTGTACTTCCCGGAGAGCAGCCCGGATGCGAGCGGCACCCGCGCGATGATGCCCACACCGGCCGCCAGCGCGGCCGGGAGGACGTCGTCCAGCGGCTTGAGACGGAACGGGTTGAGGATGATCTGGACGCTCGCGACCCCGGGCCGGGCAATGGCGGTGAGGGCCTCGGCACACGTCTCGACGCTCACCGCGTACGCGGCGATCCGCTGCTCGGCGACGAGGGTGTCGAGTGCGTCGTAGACCTCGTCCGAGGAGTAGACGGCGGTGGGCGGACAGTGCAACTGCACGAGGTCGAGGGTGTCGACACCGAGATTGGCCCTCGAGCGGTCGTTCCAGGTACGGAAGTTGTCGAGGACGTAGTTCTCCGGAACCTGTTCGGCGCGGCGGCCCATCTTGGTCGCGACGAACACTCCGGCGTCGGGGCGGTCCTTCAGATAGCGGCCGATGAGCTGTTCGCTGCGGCCGTCCCCGTACACATCCGCCGTGTCGAAGAAGGTGACGCCCGACTCGACGGCCGCGTCCAGGACACCGAAGGCGTCCGCCTCCCGCACCTCGCCCCAGTCGCCGCCGAGCTGCCAAGTGCCCTGTCCGACGACGGATACGTCCTGTCCGGTCCTGCCGAGTGTGCGCTTTTCCATAGGGATCATGCTACGTCGGTCGGCATGGGAGACCGGGGGCGACAGGGGTCACCGGATTCGCGGCCGGACCCACCGGCCCTGCCGGAATCCGGCGACCACGCCCGGCGTCATGGCGTCTCGTACATTGCCGGGCCAGATGGTTCGATCGGAGCAGGGAAGGGCGAACGGGCCTGCCGGGCACACGGCGTCACGCTCGCCCGCTCCGGTCCCGGACCGTTCCACCACTGACGGGAAGAGCCGGGGACGGCCGGGTGCGAAACCCACGGAACGAGGAGTGCTTGCCCTGAACGGACAGCTGCTGGCAGTCAGCGACCTGCACGTCGCCTACGCCGATAACCGTGCCATCGTGTCGTCCCTGCGTCCCGGCACCGACGCCGACTGGCTCATCGTCGCAGGCGATGTCGCCGAGAAGGTCGCCGACATCGAGCAGGCGCTGAAGATGCTCAGCGAGCGCTTCGCGAAGGTCATGTGGGTCCCCGGCAACCATGAGCTGTGGACCCACCCGCGCGACCCCGTGGAGCTGCGGGGCGAGGCGCGGTACCTCCATCTGGTCGAGCTCTGCAGGAAGCTGGGCGTCGTCACCCCGGAGGATCCCTATCCGGTGTGGGAGGACGAGGAGGGGCCGGTGACCGTGGCGCCTCTCTTCGTGCTGTACGACTACACGTTCCGCGCACCGGGCACGACCACCAAGGAGGAGTCCCTTGCCTATGCCCACAGGACCGGGGTCGTCTGCACCGACGAGCGCTTCCTCCACCCCGACCCGTACCCGACGCGCGACGACTGGTGCCGTGCGCGGGTACGGCAGACCGAACTCCGGCTGGCCGCCGTTCCGGAGAACCACCGTACGGTTCTGGTGAACCACTATCCGCTGGTGCGTGAACCGACCGATGTGCTGCGGTACCCGGAGTTCGCCCAGTGGTGCGGGACGGAACTCACCCGGGACTGGCACCGCCGCTTCCGCGCCGCGGCCGTGATCTACGGGCACCTGCACATTCCGCGGGTGACTCACTACGACGGCGTGCGGTTCGAGGAGGTGTCGATCGGCTACCCGCGCGAATGGCGGGCCCGCCCGCCGCGCACCCCGCTGCGGGTCGTCCCGTTGTCGTCACCCTCGACGGACCGGCGCGTGGCCGGGGAGAACGGGTGATCGCGGAATGCGAGTGACCGGCGCATGCCGCCGACGGGCCGAACCGGCTCAGCAGTCCGGCCCGCCGTACGGCGTCTCGGTGAGAGATTCTGCCCGTGGACGGCGCATTCCCGTGAGCAGTGCGTCGGGACGCCGGCGCGCTTCCGGTCGTCCCGACGGCCGACACCCCAGATGATGATAGAGAGGACATGGCGCGAAGTGGGACGTTTGTCCCGACGGTTCATTCGCGACAGTGGAGGTGCCATGGACGGCGACACCACGATGGGTGACGAGGTCTACCAGCCGGACGGCTCGGAGGTGCAGGACGACGCCGGGCTGCTGGACCCGGCGGACACCCTTGACGACAGGGCGGGCCAGGACCCGCTCGACACGGGCTATTCACCCCCTGAGCGGCCATGGGCCGTGGAACACCATGGTGTCACCGCGGCTGAGCAGCATGAGGGAGAAAGTCTCGACCAGCGCCTCAGCGAGGAGGAGCCGGACGTGTACGCCCCGGACGGGGACGGGATCGGTGACGTGGTCGACACGGACGGTGAGATCCGGGACGGGGAGGTCGGCGACCTGCGCGCGGGGCGACTGGTCGCGCCCGACGAGGGCGCGCACGGGAACGATGAGAGGTGCATGATCGCCCTCGACATGGGAATCGACGGCGCGGCGGCCTCCGCCGAGGAAGCGGCGGTCCATGTGGTCCCCGACGAGAACAACCCGTAGACCCCTCGTAGGGGCAGCCTGAGCGCTGATGCCCGTGCGCGGACTCTCGGCAGAGTTCGGACCATGCGTGCTCGATCCTGTCGCCATGAAAGAGGGAGACAATTCACGTCCGGTGAACGCGGTCGACGAAAGCGGAGCGCAACATCTCAAACCTGTCCTGTGAATCGTCGGTGATTCGCCGATGCGCCTTGCCACGCACCCTCGCAGCCGTTCCGTCCCGGCCTCCAGGACCGTCGACCCCCGCCCCGGAAAGCAGTTGAATCATCGGGCGCACGGTCACCGATGACGGCCGAGTACGCAATGAGCGCGATGAACGGAAAGACGATGAGGTCGCCCGCATCCACGTCCGGGCACCGACCATCCGTGGCCGGACAATCGAAGTGGCATATGCCAATGCCATCACCACACCGAGCAGGAACACTGTCGGCCCGACACATCGCGCCCTCTTCGCGGGCACGGCGTACCCACGGGGCACACCTGGGCGCCCGCCGCTTGTCGGCCACCTCCTTCCTCCCCATCGGCACAATCAGCGTCGCCGCCGTTCCCGTACACCCCAGGCATCCCGCGGCCGCGACCGCCCGATTCCCTCGCTCCGCGACAGCAGCAGCCGTCACACCTCTGTCACAGCGGAGAGCCCATGACCACGACAGCGGCCCCGCAAAATCCACCTGCCCCTGCTGCCCACGTCGCCTATCGTCAACCTGATTCCTGGCGGAAGCCTCGACCTGGCCAGGACGAGGACCATGACGTGGAGGATGATTGTGCGCTACCGCGAGCTGGGGCGAAGTGGACTGTCCGTGTCCGAGATCGGCTATGGCGCGTGGGGCATCGGTGAGTCCAGCTGGGTGGGTGCCACGGAGGACGAGTCCGTACGGGCCCTGCACCGCGCCATCGACCTCGGCGTGAACTTCATCGATACCGCCCGCGGTTACGGCGAGAGTGAGCGGATCGTCGGCCGGGTCGTCCGCGAGCGGGCCGGCGACGAGGTACGCGTCGCGACCAAAGTGCCTCCGAAGAACGGCACATGGCCGCCGCCCGACGGCCTCGACCCGGCCGAGACGTTCCCGGGCGAGCACATCCGCGCAAGCCTGGAGACCAGTCTGCGCACCAGCGGCCTCGACCACTTCGACGTACTGCAGTTCCATGTGTGGAGCGACAGCTGGGTCGGCCGTGGCGACTGGCTGGAGACGATCGCCGCACTGAAGCAGGAGGGAAAGATCCGCCTGTTCGGCGTCTCCATCAACGACCACCAGCCCGACAACGCACTCGCGCTCGTACGCAGCGGGGCCGTGGACAGCGTGCAGGTCATCTACAACATCTTCGACCAGGCACCAGCCGACGCGCTGCTCCCGGCCTGTGAGGAACACGGGGTCGGTGTCATCGTGCGGGTGGCCCTGGACGAGGGTGGCCTCACCGGTCGGATCACCGCGGACACCACGTTCCCCGAGGGCGACTGGCGCAATCGCTACTTCCGCGACGACCGCCCGGCACAGGTCGAACAGCGGGTGGCCGCGATCGTCGCCGACCTCGCCATCGCCCCCGATGAGATCGCGGAGACCGCGTTGCGCTTCGTACTGAGTTCGCCGGCGGTTTCCACCGTCATCCCCGGCATGCGCACCGTACGCAACGTCGAGCGCAACACGGCCCTGAGTGACGGGCGTCCACTCACCACCGACCAGCTCGCCGTGCTGGCCAAGCACCGGTGGCAGCGCAACTTCTATTCCTGATCCGCGGGCGGGCGTCGTCGCGAGATCGCCACCGATGTCGCCGGTCGCGCACGACAGCCTGCCGTCCCCAGCGCCTTGCTGAACGTCCCTCGCGAACGAACACGGCCGTGCCACACTGCTTGCAGCCCCGTCGTCCCCTCGTCGACGAACCCACCAGCAGCACAGGGACGAAGCGCCAGTGTGGCGGCCATGTCCGGGGCGGATCAGGCAGGGGTTCCACGGGTGTCCGACGACGTGGCAGACGTCGTCGTGGTGGACGGGCAGGCGCAGTCCTGCAGCGGCAATCTCATGAAGAGCTCAAACTGGTTCTCGTGATCGACTCCGGGTTCACCGTGCGCAGGCGTGGCACGACCTTCCGGGCCGCCCCCGGCCAGTTGATCGCCCTTCATCCGGACGACGCGCATTCCGGGACGCCGGACGACCTCGGCCGGGCACGCCGGCTCATCATCGACACCGCCAACCGGTAAACCGAGGGCAGCAGTGAGCGGATCGTCGGGGAACTGCTCGGCTCCGACCGCGATCGGTTCGTGCTGTCCACGAAGTACACACTGACCATGGACGGAACCGACCCGAACGCAAGCGGCAACCACCGCAAGAACCTGGCGCGTTCGGTGGAGGCCAGCGTGCGACGGCTGGGCACCGACTGCATCGACCTGCTGTGGGTGCACATCTGGGATCCCAACACGCCGATCGAGGAAACCATGCGGGCCCTTGACGATCTCGTGCGAGCGGGGAAGGTGCTGTACGTCGGTATCAGGGTGTCCCGTAGCTGCCGGGCCGGGACCGGGAGTGAGTTCTTCCGTCTCCGGACCGTCGGGGACGTGCGGAACTGCAGCGCTTCCGGGCACGTGCACCCGCGGCCGGACATCGGCCAGGGTGCCGAGGTCAACGGCATGCCGGTTTCCGGCCCTGCGGGTGAGGTGCGGTGTTGCACAGCCGTCGTCCCGGCCGGTGCATCAACGGACCCATGGCGGCCGGCGGAGCAGCCGGCTCAGGCACCGTGGGGCATGTGCCCGGGAGAGGCCCGCCGTTCGACGGCGTCCAACGCCGGGGCGATCACCTCGAAGGCCCGGTCGGTCAGCTCGGCGGGGTCCTCGGCACCCTCGCTGCCGCTCCACCGTTGCAGCACGGCACCGAAGGCGGTCAGCGCCATCCCGGCGGCCAGCTGCGGGTACAGATCGGTGTCGGGGTCGATCTCCAGGCGACGCGCCAACTCCGCCGTCAGGTCGTCGCGCCACTGCGCCTGGCGTTCCAGAAAGCGTGCATGCAGAGCGGGGGTACGCAGAATCAGCTGCACCACTCGCAGTGCCCGGTCGGAGGGATCGCCGCAGGCAGCCATGGAGACCCAGACGGCGTGCTGCAGCGCCACGGAGGGCCGCTCCTCGATGGGGCGGGCCGCCAACTCTGCGTGCATGCCGATGCCCATGTCGGCCAGAAACTGGACGACCACGTCCTCCTTGGACGCGAAGTACCGGAAGAAGGTGCGCTTGGACACTCCGGCCGTGGCCACGATCTCGTCGATGGTGACCGCGTCGAACCCCTTCGACGCCAACAGCTGCAGCGCCGCTTCGGTCAGCTCGTTGGCGACGAGCTGACGTTTGCGCTGGGCCAGGCTGATCTCGGGGTGGGCACTCACCTGGCAATCGTAGCGCCATGCCGCGCATGACACTAAGTATCACCTTGACACCAAGTGCCACACACGGCAGCGTATGCCATATGACACAGGAGCAGCGCTGGACTGTCGATCAGATCCCGGACCAGACCAAGCGGGTGATCGTCGTCACCGGGGCCAACAGCGGCCTCGGCCTGGCGACGACCCGGGCGCTCGCCCGCCAGGGCGGGCACGTGATCCTTGCGGTGCGCGACGAGGGCAAAGGCCACCGGGCGATCGCGGAGATCACCGCCGAGCAGCCGGGCGCCCGCCTCGAAGTGCGCCACCTCGACCTCGCCGATCTCGACTCGGTCCGCGCCTTCGCCGATCAGTTGCATACCGACCATTCGCGGCTGGATGTGCTCGTCAACAACGCCGGTGTGATGGCGCCGCCTCGATCGCTGAGCGCGCAGGGTCACGAGTTGCAGTTCGCCTGCAACCACCTCGGCCACTTCGCGCTCACCGGGTTGCTGCTCGATCTGCTGACCGTCGGGCGTGACCCCCGCGTGGTCACGGTGAGTTCGATCAACCACCGGCAGGGGCGCATCCACTTCGATGACCTCGCCGGTGAGCGCAGCTACTCACCCATGGCCTTCTACAACCAGTCGAAGTTCGCCAATTCCGTCTTCGGACGGGAACTCCACCGGCGGCTGACCGCGGTCGGCAGCCCGGTGCGCAGCTTGCTCGCCCATCCCGGCTACACCGCCACCAACCTGCAGACGAGTGCGCCGGTCGGCCTGTGGCGGGTGGTCCTGGGGCGCATGGGCAACCCGCTGTTCGCCCAGACCGCGGCCAACGGCGCGTTGCCGCAGCTGTACGCGGCGACCGACCCGAGCGCGGAAAGCGGTCAATTCATCGGGCCGGACGGCCTGGCCGAGCTGCGCGGCGGACCGACGCGGGTGCAGTTGTCCCCCGCGGCCGCCGACGCCGAGACAGGCCGGCGTCTGTGGGAGCTGTCGGAACACCTGACCGACGTGCGGTTCGTGTTTCCGACTCCTGACTGATCAGTCGGTGCGCTCACCCCGGCCCGCACGAGGAGGGGCGGGCCGGGCACAGCTCAGCGGTGACGGTGCCGGGCTCGCGCCGTCGGGTTCGCGTACGAGGACGTCGGGCTCATGAAGATCCTCGCTGGAGGAGATGTCGAGAATCCGGTCCCGGGTCGCTACACGCCGGGACGGTCCGGCCCTCGTCCTCCGAGCATGCCGGTCGCCGACCGCGTAGGGGTGGCCTTCCTCGCCTGCGTGGACCTCCGTGCCCGCTGGAGAGCCTGATGGACCGACCAGACGACGGACACCAGCGGAACAATCACCACCGCTCCCAGCACCCCCGCCGCGATCGCGCCTCCGATCACCGAGAGGGCGACCACGACCGGATGCAGACGGACTGCCCAGCTCATCACGATCGGGTGCAGCACGTGCCCCTCGATCTGTCCGATGACGACGATCAGCGCGATGACAACGACCGCTACGATCGGCCCCTTTGACGCCAGAGCCACGACGGCGGCCACTGCGAGGGCGATGGGTGAGCCGATCAGTGGGATGAAGGCGGCGATGAACTCCAGCAGCGCCAGCGGAAACGCCAGCGGCACTCCGAGTCCCAAGAGCGCAAGTCCCACGAGTACGGAGTTGGTTGTGGCCACCACGACGATGCCGTGGGTGTACCCGGTGAACGTCCGCCACGCCGCTCGGCCCGCGATCTCCGTTCGCTCGCGCGCCGTCGCCGGAAGCTGTTCGCACAACCAGGCCCACTGCCGGTCGCCCGAGTGGATGAAGAAGACCGAGCAGAACAGCGCGAGAGCGAACACGGTCATCACCTCCACCAGTCGGCCCACGCCGCTGAGCGCCGTACTGACCAGGGTGGACCGATGGCTGGACAGGTACTGTCCGATCCGGACCTGCAAGTCGCTCAGCGCCCCGGGGTTCAACCGGAAGGGTGGCTTCTCCAGCCAGCGCTCGATCCTGGCGAGGCCCTCGCTGAACTGCCGCTCCAGTCCGGCACGTTCTCCGGCAACCGCCTCGCCGACCAGGGACAGCACGCCGAGGACCAGGACGATACTGCCGAGGAGCGTCACTGCCACGGCGAGTGGCCGAGGCATCACACGAGCCAGGAGGTCGGCCGCCGGGCGCAACAGCGCGGTGACGACCAGGCCGAGGAAGACTGCCACCGCAACCTCGTGGAACCGTCCCAGCACGGAAAAGGCGGCGTAGACGACAGCTCCCACGACGAGCGTCCGCCAGGCGTAGGCAGCGGCCGTCCGCAGCGCGAGGGGCACATGCGGTTCCTGCGTCGGGCCGGCAGGTGCTCGCCGCGAGCCCGGACCCCGGGGCGCGGGGCCCCTGATGTCACGCATCGCCTGGCGCGACGCCGGACGGCTCGGGTACCTCCGCCTTCCAGGCCGGGAGCCGGGGTCCGGGTTGTCGGGCTGGAGATGCGATCGCCTGGGCATTCCTTGCTGGTACCAGACGGCGCCGTATCCTCCCGGCTCTCTCGGCTGCACACTCGCGAAGTCACCCGACAGGCGCAGTCGCTGGTTCCCGGCATGGTGGAAGGGGCCTGACCGAGTCGGCCGATGTCGACCACCGTTCCGTCGATGCGGGCGGTTGGCAGACAGTCGAAGAAGCACAGTCCGCCGGGTGGAGCATTGGACTGGCTTGGTGCCGCACGCCGACCAAGACTGGTCGCGTCAGGGCCGGCCGGTTTCCGGCCTGCCTCGGGGAAACCGACCCATCGAGTTCGAGGGAGCGCCCGTGGGCCTCACGATTCTGCGAGCCGGTCAGGACGAGCGGCTGTGCCTCGTCCTCGCGGGCTGCGCTCCCGTACCGCGGAGCGCTCCCCGCGCGCTGTCGGCATCCTGGCGGGTAACGGCGGACGCCGGGATCGGAGTCGGTCGCGGAGTCGGTCGCGTAAAGCCTGCGGAAGCGAGATGAGGCCGTGCCCAGGTCCGCGCACACCCGGTTGATCGTGCTGCGGCACGCCAAGTCGGCCTGGCCGGAGGGAGTACCCGACCATGAGCGTCCACTCTCCGGGCGGGGCCGCCGGGACGCCCCGGCGGCCGGGCGTTGGCTGCGCGATGCTCGGTGTGTGCCCGACCTGGTCATCTGCTCTACCTCCAGGCGTACCCGTGAGACGTGGGAGCTTGTCGCGGCGGAACTCGGTGCGGCACCGAAGGTGCTCTTCGAGCAGCGGGTCCATGAGGCAACCGCCTCCGCCCTGCTCGATGTGGTGCGTGCGGTCCCGGAGCGGCGGCGGACGGTGCTGCTGATCGGCCATCAGCCCGGCGTGCAGGACCTTGTCCTGTCCCTGGCCGGAGAAGGCGACGACGAGGCACTCGCACGGGTCCGAGGCAAGTTCCCGACCTCGGGCATCGCCGTGCTCCTGTTCCCGGGCCCGTGGTCCCGGCTCGGACCCGGCACCGCGGCACTCACCGCCTTCGCAGTTCCCCGCGCCTGACCGTCAGGAGTTGACCACCCCCGCCCCCAGCAGGCCGAACACCAGCACTCCGACGACGGTCCGGTCGATGACGAAGGCATGGGAGGAGCGCTGGGCAACGAACCTCAACGGCCAGGCGATGGGGGCGTTTTGCGGCCATGCGGCCCGGTCGGCCGGCCTCAGCCCGACGCGGCCGGTCGGGGTGTGGCCACCCGGCGGAGAGGCTGAGGCGTGGCCTGCCCCTCCGCGCCGTCCGCCACTGCCCGGGGGGCCTGGGCCTTCCTTGCTGCGCGCTCGCCGAGTTCGCCTGACGCACGCGTCCTGCTCACCAACTGGGTGAGCGTGAGCTGCCTGGCCGTTCCCCCTCGGACCGGCCGACGGCGACGGGGCTGGTGACGGGGCGTGTGGCGGCCCTCAGCGGGAGCGGGCACGTATATGTGCTGCCGTCGGCCGGTGTCGCGGGCGAGTGCGTCGCGGAGCAGGGGCAGGTGCGCGCTGACCGCCGCGAGGCAGTCGTGTTCGTCCCTGCAGGCGGGGCAGGTTGTCAGGTGGGCGCGGACCTGGGCGGTTTCCTCGGAGGCGAGGGCATTGAGCGCGTATCCGGCCAGCAGCTCACGGATGGTGCTGCATTCCTGGGGTGTGGTGAACATGGCGGGTGTCCTCTCGGTGCGGGAGCGCGTGGTCGGCGCGGCCGTGGGGTTCAGACGCGGGCGTCATCCTGGTCCTGCTCGGTGACGTCCAAGGTGGATGTGGTCTGTTCGACGGTGCTGTCCTGACGGGTGTGGTTCGCCTTTCGGCGGGGCCGCCGCTCTGCGGGCCGGCCCGGCGCCGGGCGAGGAGGACGAGAGGTGCGAACAGGAGCGGGAAGATCCAGGAGGTTCAGCCGTGGATCGGGATGCGGTGGGCGGCGCGTCCGGGTGTGCCCGAGGCCAGGGCCGCGGCCCGAAGGAGCGGTGCCGGCGGTGCGGCTTCGTCCTGCGCCGGTCAGGCGTCGCGTCGCTTGAGGAGCCAGGCGGCGAGACCGAGCAGGGCGGCTGCGTATCCGGCGAAGAGTGAGAGACCTGTCCAGGGGGCCATCGCGGGATCGGGAACGACGGAGAGCACGGCTTGTCCGGCGTTGCTGGGCAGGTAGGGGTCGATGCGCTGAGCCCAGTCGGCCGGAAGCAGGGCGCCCAGTCCGGGCAGGACGAGCAGGATGCCCACCAGCGTGGCGATGGCTCCCGCAGAGCTGCGAATGATGGCGCCCAGGGCTACGCCGAACAGTCCTACGACGGTGAGGTAAAGGGCGGTACCGAAAACCACACGGGTGACGCCGGGGTCGGACAGATGCGTGTCCAGGTGAGCGGAGGACAGGATGGCCTGGCCACCGAAGAAGGCGGCGAAAGAGGCCGCGGTCATCAGGACGAGGACGACGCCGGTGAAGACGACGGCCTTGGCCACCAGCACGGGCAGCCGCCTGGGGACGGCCGTGAGCGTGGCGTGGATCATTCCGGTGGAGTACTCGCCCGTGAACATCAGGACGCCGAGGACACCGATGGCCAACTGCGCGGGCCGGAACATGCTCAGGCTGAGCTCGGCTCCGTTGAAGTGCGCCAATGCCCGGGCGCTGAGGTCGCCTGCCCGCAGGTGCGTGACCAGCATGCCCAACCCGACGATCGCGGCCACGGCGGTCAGCAAGGTGATCGACGTGGAGCGCACGGTGCGCAGCTTGATCCATTCGGACCTGAGGGCCCGGAGCAGGGTCACCTTGCCGGGGCGCACTGTCGCGCCGAGCGGGCGCGTGAGGACCGTGGTCATGACGCGCTCCTTACTCCGACCGGCTCGTCGGTGCTGTTGGCGTGGTACTCGACCGCGTCCCGGGTCAGTTCCATGAACGCCTCTTCCAGGGAGATCCGCTGGGGAGAGAGTTCGAGCAGGGTGAGCCCGTGGTCGGCGGCGGTGTAGCCGATCTGGTCAGTCGTCAGGCCGACTACTTCCAAGGTGTGGGGCGCACAGGTGGTGAGGGTGACGTCCGGACCCGCCAGCAGACTTTTCAGGCGGTCGATGTCCGGGCAGCGCACGCGCACCACGGTGCGGGCCGCGCTGCGGGTGAATTCCTCGACCGAGGTGTCGGCGATGAGCCGCCCGCGACCGATGACGACGAGATGTTCGGCGGTGAGCGCCATCTCGCTCATCAGATGCGACGAGACGAACACCGTTCGCCCCTCCCCCGCCAGGCTCGTGAGAAGATTCCGGATCCACCGGATGCCCTCCGGGTCGAGGCCGTTGACCGGCTCGTCGAGGATGACAGTGGCAGGGTCGCCGAGAAGGGCGCTGGCGATACCGAGGCGCTGGCCCATACCCAGGGAGAACCCGCCGGCCCGCTTGTCGGCGGCCTCGCGCAGGCCGACGAGGTCGATGACCTCGTTCACGCGCCGGCGGGAGATGCCAGTGGTGGCGGCCAGAGCCAGCAGGTGGTGGTAGGCGGTGCGGCCGGTGTGGATGGCACGGGCCTCCAGCATCGCCCCGACCTCGCGCAGGGGCGCTTCGTGCATTGCGTAGGGGCGGCCGTTGACGGTGACGTGCCCTGCGGTTGGGGCGTCCAGGCCGAGGATCAGCCGCATGGTGGTGGATTTACCGGCCCCGTTGGGACCGAGGAACCCCGTCACGATGCCGGGGCGGACCGTGAAGGACAGATCCTCGACGGCTGTCTTGCTGCCGTACCTCTTGGTAAGGCAGTGGGCTTCGATCATTGCGAAACCTCCGTTCACCACCTCACTCTCGCCCGTGACCGGCCCCTCGCACATCGTCCCCGTGCAGCGATTCCCGGCTACCACGTCCGTGGTACGGGGTCCGCCGGCCTACCGCGGCGACGGAACGCGACACGTACCCGTGCCGACGATCACGCGGATGTTGCCGGGCGACTCGGCTCCATCGCCGGGCTGACCAGGCCGCTCTGGTAGGCGATGACGACGAGCTGGGCCCGGTCACGAGCCGCCAGCTTGGTCATGGCCCGGTTGACGTGGGTTTTGGCGGTCAGCGGGCTGATGAACAGGCGATCGGCGATCTCTTCGTTCGACAGGCCCAGCGCGACGAGCCCCAGGACATCGCGTTCCCGTGGTGTCAGGCACTTCAGCCGCTCGTGCATGGCTGCCGGGCTCGCTTCCGGCTGCGTCAGGAATCGCGTGATCAGCGCTCGGGCGGCAGACGGGCACAGCAACGCTTCCCCGGCGGCGACCGTGCGGACGGCCTCGAGAAGCTCCTCGGGCCGCGCGCCCTTGCCGAGAAAGCCGCTCGCACCCGCGCGCAGCGCCTCGGCGACGTACTCGTCCTCCTCGAAGGTGGTCAGGATGAGCACCTTCACCCCTGCGAGGTCCTCCGACTCGCCGATCAGCCGCGTCGCGGCGAGGCCGTCCATCTCGGGCATGCGGATGTCCATCAGGAGCACATCCGGGTGCTGCGCATGAGCCAGCTCCACTGCCTCGCGGCCGTTGGATGCCTCGCCCACGGTCTCCATGTCGTCCGCAGCATCGAACAGCATCCTGAAGGTGCCCCTCAGCAGGGCCTGGTCATCGGCGAGCAGTACGCGGATCGTCATGCCCATCTCTCCTCGGCGGTCCGTTCGTTGCCGGACCGCCGGTGGCCGTTGCGGCTCGCAGGGGCAGATCGGCAGTCACAGCGAAGCCGCCCTGCGGGCGGGCTCCCGCATACAGCCTGCCCCCGACGATGGCAGCCCGCTCGCGCATCCCGATCAGCCCGTGCCCCGTTCCCTGGGTCGGCTGGTGGTGCGGTCCGACGCGTCCGTCGTCCTCGATGGTGATCGTCAGCCATTCGGGGCGGTAATGCAGGAACAATCGGGCGTGGTCCGCGCCGGCATGCTTGTGCACATTGGTCAGGGCCTCCTGCACGATGCGGTACGCGGCCAGGTCGACCGCCGGCGCCAGCGGTTCACTGATACCGCGCTGACTGTGCCTGACCGCCAGGCCGGCGCCTTCGAACGACGCCAGCAGGGCCGGTAGCTGCGTCAGACCCGGCATCGGATCGCGCGGCGCCGCCGGATCACCCGACTGCCGTAGCAGGCCTACCGTCACGCGCAGTTCGTCCAGCGCCGACCGGCTGGTGTCCCGGATGTTCTCCAGCGCGGCGAGTGTCTGCTCCGGCTGCCGCCCCGCAAGATGGACGGCGACACCTGCCTGGGCGTTGATCAGGGCGATGTGGTGCGCGACGACGTCGTGCAGCTCGCGCGCGATCCGGACCCGCTCGGCCGCCACTCGCTGCTGTGCCTCCTGCTCACGGGTCCGCTCCGCGTTCTCCGCCCGTTCCTCCACGGCTGCCACATAGGCACGGCGTGACCGCACCGCGTCCCCGATGGCGGCCGACAGAGCCGTCCACGCCAGCATCACCGCCTTCTCCGGCTCCAGCCACGATCCCGGGGCGAACACCACGGCCGCCCCCACCAGGACGGCGGCCGTCATCGCCGTCGCGGTCCAGGTGGTGCGCCGGTCGGTCTGCACCGCCACGGTGTAGATGGACACATCGACCGGGCTTGCCACCACCGGGCTCTCCCGGAATCCGAGCACCTGGAAAAGGACCCCGCAGCCGACCGCGATAGCCAGTACGCCGAATGGGTGACGCCGGCGCCACATCAACGCCGAGCAGCCGACCGCCGCCAGCACCACGCCCTGCCACCGGTACTCGATCCGGTGCTCGTCCGGCACAACAGCAGAAGCCACAACCGACAGCCCGAACAGCACGGCCGACAACAGCGCGTCCACCACGCCGGGCCTGGCTCGTGCTTCCCGCCTCCAACCGTTGATCACTGCCATCCCTCCACCGTAAGTGCGGTGACCGGGCCCGGCATCGTGTCGGTTCTCCCCCGATCAGCCTGCCGCTGGGGCAGAGCCGGGAGGCCTGCCGATCGGGGTGCGGCTCGTCGCCGCGCACGGCCGAAAGACCTTTGCTCCGTATGGCCGCCCAGCCGGAGCAGACCGTCCCCTGGACGGAGCTCCGCCCACCGGTCCACGCGGACTGACCCCGCCGCCACCCGGGCCGTGCTCCCGCGGACGGCAGGCGCGCGCCGTCTGCGACAATGGACGCTCATCTCGGAGCGCGGCGGACCGCCGTGCTCGTCTCGTCACAGGAGAGCACGCAGTTGCCCCAGAAGCACGCGGCCCCGTCCGGCGGCAGCGGTCGCGACGAACTGCAGGCCGACTGCGCGAACTGCTTCGCGTTGTGCTGTGTCGCGCTGCCCTTCGCCCGTTCCGCAGACTTCGCGGTGGACAAGGACGCCGGCAAGCCATGCGCGAACCTTCAGCCGGACTTCCGTTGCGGCATCCACACACGCCTTCGGGAGAAGGGCTTCCAGGGCTGCACCGTGTTCGACTGCTTCGGTGCGGGCCAGAAGGTCTCACAGGTCACCTTCGGTGGAACGGACTGGCGGCAGGCGCCGGAGAGCGCCCGCCCGATGTTCGAGGTCCTGCCGGTGATGCGGCAGCTCCACGAACTGCTCTGGTACGTCACCGAGGCCCTCGATCTCGCGCCGGCCCGCCCCGTCCACCCGGATCTGCGCCGTGCGCTGAAGCGTGTCGACGGCCTCACCCGGGGGGACGCTGCATCGCTCATGGACCTCGACGTGGCGGCGCTGCGCGACGATGTGAACGCTCTGCTGCTGCGGACCAGTGACCTGGTGCGGGCCGAGGTGCCCGGCCGCAAGAAGAACCACCGGGGTGCCCAGCTCATCGGGGCCAGGCTGAGCGGCGCCCGGCTGCGGGGGGCCAGTCTCCGCGGGGCCTGCCTCATCGGGGCCGACCTCAAGAAGGCCGACCTGCGCATGGCCGACCTGATCGGGGCGGACCTGCGCGGCGCCGACCTGAGCGGAGCCGACCTCACCGGGAGCATCTTCCTCACCCAGGCCCAGCTCAACGCGGCCAAGGGCGACTCGGCCACCAAGCTTTCTGCCGCCCTCACCCGTCCCGCGCACTGGTAGCCCGCGGCGGGGTCATCACGACCGCGGTCACCACGATGCTTGCGCCGTCCCCGGCCCGGGTCTGCCACGTTCCGGGCCCCTGTCGCGAGGAGAGCGCCGTCGGCCACTGACCGGAGCGCCTGATGACAGCTGGGGCCCTCGGGCGAACCGGCGGCAGAGCACCCGTCCTCTGCCGCCGTTCCCTTTCGGTACGCGGTGATGGTGCGTCAGCCGTGGTAGTTGATGTAGCCGTTGCGGTCGGGGTCGGAGCCGGTCTTGGTGTAGGCGTGGACGTCGGCCCGGCTGCCCGACGGCTTGTACAGGTAGATGGTGTCCTTGTCGTTGTTCCAGATGAAGTTGCAGTTCTGGCGGTAGACGACGTTCTTGGCGTCGGAGTCGGTGCCGTGGCCTCCCCGCAGCTTCACGTAGTCGCCGGGCTCGAGGTAGTGGCTCGCCGAGAAGGTGAAGCGGTTGCCGGCGGCGTCCTTGACGACGTAACCCTTGAGATTGACGGTCGCCTTCGACGAGTAGTTCTTGATCGTCAGGTACTCGTCCTTGGTGTTCCCGGTGGAGCACCTGTTGGAGTCCGAGCCCGGCGCGTCGTACTGGACACCCTTGACCTTCAGCGCCGACGAGTACTCGGCTGCCTGTGCCGGGGCGACGGCAACAACCGCGATGGTTCCGGCAGCGGCGACGGTGGCTATGGCATGGCGTATGCGCATGAGGAATTCCCCCCAGTCGTGCGGATGGAGCGCCTGGAGCATACACAAGTCATGGTGGAGAGATGCAGAAAAGGTGATGCATATGTGAAGACAGTCGTGCGGCACACACCCGGAAAGACTCAAGTGCGAGGCACAGCCGATGAATTGACGGCGCCGCACACAGGTCGACGCCGGGTGGTCGGTGGACATGCGGACCTCCACCCCGCACCACGGCGCGACGACAATCTGCAGCAGCGTTTCGTCTCCTGCCCCGCGTCTTCGGTACTGGCTGCGGCGTGCGGTGGTGTCGCCTCCGGGCGGACCGGGCCAGTGCGTGGGTGAGGGACGCGAGGCGACCCCGGCGGCGGGCCGGAGAGCTGCCGGAAGGCGCCGATTTCCGCCACGGCGCCCGGAATGACGCCGGCGGAAGCGTGTCCACGGCCTCCTTGTCGGCGCCGGTGGCCCGGTCGGCGAGGAGGGCGTGGGCGGGCATGGTGAGGGTGATGTTCCGCAGGACGTGTGCTCCACATGGCCGATCGAAGTTGGTCGGTTGCGCCCGGCACTCGCAGAGTTGCGCCCAGAGCCCGGCCCGCTGCCCGGTGCCGGGGAGGACTGATCCATGCCTGACCGACTGGCCGTCGGCCCACGAGTGGCGCAGATGGGGCTCGCCGGTGTCGACCACGCGTACGGCCGCCCGTTTCCCTGGCTCGCGGCTGTCGCCGCCGCCTTTGTTTCCGTGCAGTTGGTACTCGTGGTTCCCGGCTCGGGACTCGGCTGGGACGAGACCGTCTACGTCAGCCAGGTCGGCCGTGACGTCCCGGCCGCGTTCTTCAGTGCGCCCCGAGCTCGGGGGATTTCGTATCTGGTCGCGCCCGTGGCCGCGCTGACGTCCTCGATGGCTGCGCTGCACGTGTATCTGGCACTGTGCTCCGGATGCGGGCTCTTCCTCGCCCTGCGGGTCTGGCGTCCTCTCCTGCCGCCCGCGGTTCTCGCCGGGGCCGGCGCGATGTTCGCCGGGCTGTGGATCACTCTGTACTACGGCCCGCAGGCGATGCCCAACCTGTGGTGCGCTTTGGGGTCGTTGGCCGCCGTGGGCTGCTTTCTACGAGCCGTCAGGGAAACGGCTGACGGCAAGGCGCTCGCCGGCCTCGGCGCCGGTGTGGCCCTGGTCGCCCTCATGCGGCCCCCGGACGCCTGCTACCTGGTCCTGCCTCTGGTCGTGGTAGCCCTGGCGGTCCCGGGCCGGCGACACCCGGCCGTGCCGGCCGTGCTCGTGGCCGCCCTTCTCCTCGGCTGCGCACCGTGGATCGTCGAAGCCCATCTGCACTACGGCGGCGTTGTCGCCCGGTTGCACCGCGCCAGCGAGATTCAGGGCGGCCTGGGCGTGCACCTCGCCCTCGACGATCAGGTCCGAGCCCTCGACGGGCGGACTCTGTGCCGTCCGTGCGAGGTGCCCTGGAAAAACCCTGTCACCGCGGCGTGGTGGTTCGCACTGCCACTGCTCACGGCGGGCGGCATCATCGCCGCCCGCGCGCGCCGCCCTGCCGCCGTCCTCGTGACCCTCGTCGCGGCGTCCATGGCGACGCCCTACCTGTTCATGATCGACTACGCTGCCCCCCGATTCCTGCTTCCCAGCTACGCTCTGCTGGCGCTGCCTGTCGCCGAGTGCCTGCGCGCTCTGTTCACCTCCACCCGCCCCGGATGGCGGCCGACGGTCGGCGTGTTGCTCACGCTCGCCCTGGCCGGTCACTTCACCGTCCAGTACTGGGTACTCGGCCATGCCGTCGCCCGCAGCCGCGCGGCGCGGCAGGAGTACACGGCGATCGCCGACCAGCTGCACGTTCTGGGAGTACGCCCACCGTGCACGGTCACCGGCTTCGACGCGGTACCGATCGGCTACTACGCCCGCTGCGCGTCGCGACAGATCGGCGGCCACGACGGGAGCATCACAACGGACGGTCTGCGCGCGGCAGCGCGTCGCACACCTGTCGCGGTGATCGTGGCTCCCGGGCACAGGCCACCCGACTACGCCCGTGCCTGGCGGCCCGAATCCCTGCCACCGCTGCGTGGGAGCACAGGCCTCTCCGTCTACGTGGCGCCCTCCGGACCAAGGGACGACGCCCCGTCGGAAAAGCTGTCCCCATGATGCAATCCCCGTGCGCCGGCCTGCACTTGCCTCATCCGCCGCAGCAGCGCCCGGTGACCGATCCGGCCGGCGCGTGGCCTCGCAACGGGCTCAAGGCCGACGCGAGACCACGCCGAGGGCCCCCTGGGAAGGAGGAGACCGCCGTGACTCTGCCTACTGGATGCCAGGGATCTCGCGGGCCTTGAACGCGGCACGGACCGCGTCCGCCGCGCTCTTGCCGTACATGCGTTGCGCTGTCGCAATCGTCGTCGACGCGGCGTTCTCGAAGCTGGTGTCGGGTGCGAAGCCGAACTGAGCGTTGACGATGATGCGGTCGGCGACCCTGGCGCCGAGCGCCCCCCGGATGTCCAGGAGTGCGCGGGACCAGATCTCACCGTCCGCGTGCACCTCGCCCACCCGGTCCCCGTACACCTTGTTCCCGTCGATCCGACGCAGGCAGTGCGGGGCAGCGCTGTAGGCGACCGAGTCCCAGTCGGCGACGCACGCCAGGTCGGTCTTCAGGGGCCAGCCGTACCGGGCGTCCGCGTGGGCGCCGACCTCGACTGCCAGGTAGTCGCCGAAGGCCTCACCGATCGCCCCGGCCTCCGGGGAGGTGCCGAAGCCGGGCACCTGGGCGTTGTGCACCGCGTGCCCGTACTCGTGCACGATCACCTCGGCGTCCTCGGCATCGTCCACGCCGCCCTTGCCGAAGCGGATCTCGGCCTTCTTGTCGGTGAAGAAGGAGTTGTCCGCGCCCCACTGGTTGATACGCACGGGCTGCGCACGGTTGTTGGCGCCGGGCAGTTCGCTGCCGAAGCCGAGGCCCTGCAGGTACTCCTGTGCCTCATTGACCCAGAAATAGGCCATGACCTGCTCGAACTGGTCGTCGTGCCGGGTGTATTTGCCGACGTCGGCGGTCTTTGCGGGGGCGCCGGTCTCCGACCTGATGTAGGCCCACCGACCGGAGAGTCCGCCACTGCCGTCGAGGTTGCGCAACGCGGCGGAGGCATAGCTCGACGCGGGGACGGCGTCGGCCGAGTCCTTGGCGTCGGAGAGCGACTGGTCGCCCGAGGACTGGACGGGGTTGACCATGAATACCCGGGCCTGTGGTTCGGCCGGGGCAGGGACGGCGCCCGAGGCCGAGGCCGCTCCGGCCGGAGCGAGCAGAGCCACGGTGGCGGTGGCCGCGGCGATCAGGCCGCGGGGTGTGCGGCGAGTCATGTACATCCTCCCGTGCTGAGATGTGGTGCGGCGGTGTGTCGAATTGCAGGGGATGGCGTGGTGCGAGCGTGATCCTTGCGCACGGGGCCCTTCTTTGGCCAGGCCTTGAACGCGTTTGCGACTCACAGCGGCGGGGGCTCCACCGTGCGGTGCCGCTCTGTTCGTGTGCCGGGACGGTGGGCGTCAGGTCGCCGTCGGGAACGCCACGTACAAGCGGCGGTCATCGCGGCTCAGCTCCACGAGCACGAGGATCCGCATCACTGAAGGGCAGGGCTTTCCGGCGGTGCGTCGGTGGCTCCACGGATCGCCGGCGGCCGTCACCGAGTACGGGCTCCGGCACCGGCCGCGTACCGGCGACGGCCCCGCGCGTCACGCTCGGGCCGCCGTCTTGCTGCCCGGCACGTTCCACCGGATCGCGAGGACCGCTGCGTCTGCCGTCCGCCGCGATGCCGACACGGTCGGCCCCGACGTGCGCGATGATCGAGACCTCGGTTCCGGCAGCCGGCCGGCCGGTGCCCCCGGCACGCCGCACAACCAGACCCTTCACCCATGCCTGGCTGGGCGAGCACTGCGTCCGGAGCGCGCTGCCTCACACGCCGCTCACGTGATCGATGTTCGACGGAGCCCGGGACTGCTGGGGCGAGTGGCGCACCCTCTGCAGGTGGTCCACGGGTACGTGACCTGCGTCGCCGCCAAATCCCCCGGCTGACGCGGGAGCCGGCCGCAGTCGAGCCGGCTCCGGAGGGGCCGGAGCACGGGGAGCCGGTGCGCAGGAGCTGGGCGAAAGGCTCGTGCGATCGGCCGGTGCGGTATGTGTTTCGGCCCGGTCTCCCGGTCTCAGATCCCTTCGTCGGCCGGCGGGGGCACAGTGATCACGGGGCAGGCTGCCCTGTGCAGCAACCCGTGCGGGACGGAGCCCAGCCGCATACCGGTGAAACCCTCCCGGCCACGGCGGCCGACGACCACGGCGAGCGCATGCTCCGAAGCCTCCGCCAACGCCTCGACAGGATGCCCCCGCAGCACCACGTGACTCAGGGGAACATCTCGGTAGGCACTGGACCGCGCCGCGGTTGCTTCATGCAGCTGCCTGTGGCACGCCTCGATCGCGGCGTCCTCATCGAAAAACCCTGGCAGCCGCCGCTGCCACACCCACACCGCTCGCACGGAGGCGCCTTGCGAGGCAGCAGCCTCCAAGGCGTGATCCAGCGCCGCATCGGCCGACCGGCTGGCGTCCACCCCGACCACCAGGTACGGCGGCTCCTCCTCGGTGCGCCCGGCTTCCGGCACCACGACAACCGGGCAGGCAGCGTGCGCACTGACCGGAACCGTCGTCGAGACAGCACTGAGCATCTCCCCCAGCCGACCCAGCCGGCGCGAGCCGAGGACCACCAGCCGCGCGTGAGCGGACCTCCGAACCATGACCTGGGCCGGATTGCCATCCGTGATGAAGGTCGTCACCTCAACACCCGGCTGCCGCTCATGGGAACGAGCCGCCGCCTTGTCCAGTGCCTCGTCGCCCAGCTGGCGCAAGGCCTTGTGGTGTGCCGTCTCCTCGACGCCGCGTACGTGATGGGTCACGGGCAACACGGCGTGGACCAGATGAAGACGCACCCCACGGCGGGCGGCTTCGTCGGCGGCCCAGGCCAGGGCCGCATCGGCCGGCTCCACGGCGTCGATGCCGAGCATGATCGGGAGTGGTTCACTGGCAGCTGTCATGGCTTCCTCCACCTGTCTGCGTGCGCGGGGCAGCAGCCGTGGGCTGCGGCCGCAGCTCATACCTGCACGGTACGCACATGGACGGCGAGGCGGAGGACCGAGCAGCCCCCGTGCGGAGAGCTGTTCCCGGGGAAAGGGTGCGCTCCCGGGACCTTCGGACCCCCGTTGCGGACTGTTCGGCCCCTGCGGCCGGGAACGCGGCGCGGTGGACTGAACACGTCGTAACCGCAGGACCGAGGAGGTCTGGGCATGGCTGTACTCGCACGCAAGCAGAAGTTCCCGTTCCCGGACCTGCCGGACTGGTTCGAGGCCTTCCCCACTCGATTCACCATGCCGGCGATGGCCGATCTGTACACGATGAGGATCGAGGAGTTCACCGAGGGCGGCCGGTACGTCATTCGAGCGGAACTCCCGGGCATCGAGGTCAAGGATCTGGACGTCACGGTCGAGGACGGCAACCTCACCATCAGGGCGGAGCGCACCGAGCGCGAGGTGGACAAGAATCGCAGCGAGATCCGCTACGGATCCCTCACCCGCAGTGTCACCCTGCCCAAGAGCGCGGACGAGAACGACGTCCATGCCGAGTACATCGACGGCATGCTGACCGTCAGCGTCGGCCTCGGCGAGGAGAAGGCGGAGGCGAAGCACATCGAAATCAAGCACCCCATGTGACCCGCACCGCGTGGTCGCCCGGGCGGACCTGCCGTCCGAGCGACCCGGGTCGGTCCCGGCCGCACCACGTCCTCCCCCGACCCCGTGGTCGGGGGTCTGGGTGCGCCGGAGAGGCCTTGGAGTCGGCCTCGACCGACGGGTCCGCCCCGCGACACCCCGGGATGGTCCTCTATCCCCGGGAGCGCAGTGCCTCCCACTGCGCAGCGGCACCGTCCAGCAGCATCTCCAGGGCCGTCGGATAGGCGCTGTCGAGCATGCGGGTCGCCAGGAGGTGCGCCGCCTCGGCGATCCGGGGGTGTGTGGTGCGCGGCAGGCGGGCGTACGTCGAGCGCCACATGTCCTCGTCGGCGCTGAGACTTTCGCGTGGCAGGGCCAGCGAGGCGGCGTCGAGCGCGGCGAAGGCCAGGGTCTGGTCGATGAAGGCCTGGTAGATCCGTACCGTGTCCGGCAGCGGGAACCCCGCCGTGCGGAGCACGTCGAGGATGGCCTCGTCGGCTGCCAGCTCGTGGGCCCGGCCGGTGACCCGGTTCGCGGTCAGCAGTGCCGCCTGCGGATGCCCGACATACACGGCGTGGATGCGCAACCCGAGGCCCCGCAGATCCGACCGCCACTCCCCCGTGGGCCGCCAGCCTTGCAGGGCCTGCCCGATGAGGGCGTCGCCGATGGCGAGGGTCAGATCGTCCATGCCGCGGAAGTACCGGTAGAGGGCGCTGGGATCGGCGTCCAGGGCCAGGCCGAGACGGCGGGCGCTGAGCCCCGCGCTGCCGTGCTCACGCAGCATCCGCAGGGCGGTCTCGACGATCAGTTGCTCGGACAGCACGGTGCCGCTCCTGGTGGGACGGCGCCGTCGCCGTTTCTCCTCGGGCACCACAGTTTTCGCCATCGCCGCCTCCTCGCGTCCTTATGCCAACAGCATTGACCTTATCCGAGCACCCGGCGTTGTATCTCCCGGCAGGGGCGCCGCAGCTTCGGTCCGCGCGGGCACGCCCTGTCTCCACAGAGAGGAAGTCCGTCTCATGCGTGTTCTGCTTGTGGGAGCCGGCGGTGTGGGCACCGCGATCACCCGGATCGCGGCCCGGCGCTCGTTCTTCGACGAGATGGTCGTGGCCGACTACGACCTGAGCCGGGCCGAGGCGGCGGTCGCTGCCCTCTCGGGCGCCGCGGGCCGCTTCCGTGCCGAGCGCGTCGACGCGTCCGATCAGGCGGCGGTGACCGCGCTGCTGAAGCGGCACGGGTGCGACGTCCTGCTCAATGCCACCGACCCGCGGTTCGTGATGCCCCTCTTCCAGGCGGCGCTCGCGGCCGGCGCAACCTACCTCGACATGGCGATGTCTCTGTCGCGCCCGCACCCCGCGCGGCCGTACGAGGAGTGCGGGGTCATGCTCGGCGACACGCAGTTCGCTCAGGCCGCCGACTGGGAGAAGGCGGGCGCGCTGGCCCTCGTCGGCATGGGTGTGGAGCCGGGGCTGTCCGATGTCTTCGCGCGATACGCGGCCGACGAACTCTTCGACGAGATCGAGGAGATCGGCATCCGCGACGGCGCGAACCTCACCGTCGACGGCTACGAGTTCGCACCCTCCTTCAGCATCTGGACCACCATCGAGGAGTGCCTCAATCCGCCGGTCGTCTACGAAGCGGACCGCGGCTGGTTCACCACCGCGCCCTTCAGCGAGCCGGAGGTGTTCGACTTCCCCGAGGGCATCGGCCCGGTCGAGTGCGTGAACGTGGAGCACGAGGAGGTGCTGCTCGTCCCCCGCTGGATCGACGCGCGGCGCGTGACCTTCAAGTACGGTCTGGGCGAGGAGTTCATCCAGACCCTCAGGACGCTGCACCTCCTGGGCCTGGACCGCACCGACCCGGTGACCGTGCCGAGCGCCGCGGGCCCGGTGGGCGTGTCGCCCCGCGA
Organism: Streptomyces sp. NPDC057486; assembly: GCF_042802415.1. Classification (NCBI taxonomy): domain Bacteria; kingdom Bacillati; phylum Actinomycetota; class Actinomycetes; order Kitasatosporales; family Streptomycetaceae; genus Streptomyces; species Streptomyces sp. NPDC057486. Next base: position 79,859 of record NZ_JBHVEE010000021.1, read on the forward strand.
CGTCGTGGCCGCCTGTCTGCCCGACCCGGCGACGCTGGGCGAGCGCATGCACGGCAAGACCTGCGCGGGCACCTGGGTGCGCGGTACCAAGGACGGCGCGCCGCGCGAGGTCTACCTCTACCACGTGGTCGACAACCAGTGGTCGATGGCCGAGTACGGCTCCCAGGCGGTGGTGTGGCAGACCGCCGTCAACCCGGTCGTCGCCCTCGAACTCCTGGCCACGGGCGCGTGGACCGGTTCGGGAGTCCTCGGCCCGGAGGCCTTCCCCGCCCGCCCCTTCCTGGACCTGCTCAGCGCGTACGGCTCTCCGTGGGGCATGAGGGAGCAGTGACCGTCCCCCGGCTCACCGGGGGATCTGACGTCCCTCCTCGGTGAGGGTGAGCGTCAGACAGCCGATCCACTCGCCGCTGTCGGGGTACGCCCAGTTGTCGGCGTCGGCCAGAAGCCTCGGCAGTTCCTCCCGCGCCATGGGCGTGCCGGGCTGGAATCCGCGCCTCCCGTCAGGAGCGGTCCAGGGAATGACACGGCGGACCTCGATCCAGCCCCGGTCGACGAGAGGCAGCAGGACGGCTGCCAGCTCCGCGACGGGTGCGGAAACCAGCGGCTCGTCCAGGTCACCACGTACACCGGGCAGGATGTCGATCTCGAACGCGTTGATCATGAAGGCGCGCTCTGCGCCGGAGAGACGGTCGGGAGGGTTCACCGCGGAATCGTCGCATGCACGGTGGCCCCTCCCGTCCGGTGGACCTCCGGGCCATGGAGTCCCGGAGCCGGGCCGGGCGACTGCACGGCCCGGGACCCGGGTGGAGGGGCACCAGGGCGTGATCGGAAGTCCCGCCCGCCCCGCGACGCCCGGCACGCACGCTCGCTGCCCTGTCGGGCTCGCCCGAGTACGTCCGGTACGAGGACGACCCTCCGCCTTGCGATCGCACGCACCGGACGCCGCCGGGCCCACCCTCCGGGCGGACGGCGGGACTTCCGACACACGCCCTAGGTGATCACCATCAAGAGGTCGCCCGCCTCGACCTGCTGAACGGAGTTGATGGCCAGTCGGTTCACCGCTCCGGCGACCGGAGCGGTGATGGCGGCCTCCATCTTCATCGCCTCGATCGTCGCGATGGTCGCCCCCGCCTCGACGCGGTCCCCGGCCACGACCGACAGCGTCACCACCCCGGCGAACGGCGCGGCAACGTGCTTCGGGTCGGACTTGTCGGCCTTCTCCGCGGCCGGCAGTTCCGAGGCCACCGAGCGGTCGCGCACCTGGATCGGCCGGAGCTGGCCGTTGAGCGTGGCCATCACGGTGCGCATGCCGCGCTCATCCGCTTCACCGATTGCCTCCAGCGCGATGAGCAGCCGCACTCCGGGCTCGAGGTCCACCTCATGCTCCTCCCCCGGCCGCAGACCGTAGAAGAAGTCCTTGCTCGGCAGGACTCCGGTGTCGCCGTAGGCGTCGCGATGCGCCTCGAACTCCTTCGCCGGTCCGGGGAACAACAGCCGGTTGAGGGTGGCGCGCCGGTCCTTCTCCAGTCCGTCGTGATCATCGGCGGACAGTTCGGCGACCGGCCTGGGCGCGGCGCGGCCCTTGAGGGCCTTGCTGCGGAACGGCTCCGGCCAGCCGCCGGGCGGGTCGCCCAACTCGCCGCGCAGGAACCCGATCACGGAGTCCGGAACGTCGTACGCGCCGGGTTCGGCGGCGAACCGCTCGGGTGGGACGCCCGCGCCGACGAGGTGCAGGGCGAGGTCGCCGACCACTTTGGACGACGGTGTGACCTTGATCAGGCGGCCGAGCATGCGGTCGGCCGCGGCGTACATCGCCTCGATGTCCTCGAACCGGTCGCCGAGGCCCAACTCCCGTGCTTGGACACGCAGGTTGGACAACTGACCGCCGGGGATCCCGTGGTCGTACACGCGCCCGGTGGGCGAGGCCGGTCCGGCCTCGAACGGCGCGTAGATCCTGCGCACGATCTCCCAGTACGGTTCGAGGTCGCCGACCGCCCGCAGGCTCAGCCCGGTCGGCCGCTCGGAGTGGTCGGTGGCCGCGACGATCGCCGACAACGAGGGCTGCGAGGTGGTGCCCGCCATCGAGGCCACCGCTCCGTCCACGGCGTCGGCGCCCGCGTTGATCGCGGCCAGGTAGGTGGCCAGTTGACCGCCGGCCGTGTCGTGGGTGTGGAGGTGGACGGGTAGCTCGAACTCCCTGCGCAGCGCGGTCACCAGCTTCGCGGCGGCGGGTGCCCGGAGCAGCCCCGCCATGTCCTTGATCGCCAGGACGTGCGCGCCGGCCTCGACGATCTGCTCGGCGAGCCGGAGGTAGTAGTCGAGGGTGTAGAGCTTCTCGGCCGGATCGGACAGGTCCGAGGTGTAGCACAGGGCCACCTCGGCGACGGCCGATCCGGTCTCGCGTACGGCGTCGATGGCCGGCCGCATCCGGCCGACGTCGTTGAGCGCGTCGAAGATGCGGAAGATGTCGACGCCGGTCCGGGTGGCCTCCTCGACGAAGGCGGTGGTGACCTCCGTGGGGTACGGGGTGTAGCCGACCGTGTTGCGGCCACGCAGCAGCATCTGCAGGCAGATGTTGGGCACCGCCTCACGCAGACGGGCGAGGCGGTCCCACGGGTCCTCGGCCAGGAAGCGCAGGGCCACGTCGTAGGTGGCGCCGCCCCAGCACTCCAGCGACAACAGCTGCGGCAGGGTCCGGGCCACGGCCGGGGCGACGGCCAGCAGGTCCTTCGTCCGCACCCGGGTGGCCAGCAGGGACTGGTGGGCGTCCCGGAATGTGGTGTCGGTGACGGCCACCGCGGGTGATGCCCGCAGCCACCGTGCGAAGCCCTCCGGCCCCAGCTCGGTCAACCGCTGTTTCGACCCGGCGGGCGGTACGCCGTTCGCGATGTCCGGCAGTTTGGTCGTGGGGTCGATCAGGTGCGGGCGTTCGCCGTGCGGCTTGTTGACCGTGACGTCGGCGAGGTAGGTGAGCAGGCGGGTGCCGCGGTCGGCGGAGTGGCGCGCGGTCAGCAGCTGTGGGCGCTCCTCGATGAACGACGTGGTGACCCGGCCCTCCTGGAAGTCCGGGTCGTCGAGGACCGCCTGGAGGAACGGAATGTTGGTGGCCACGCCACGGATGCGGAACTCGGCCACCGCACGCCGGGCGCGTCGCACCGCGGTGGCGAAGTCGCGGCCCCGACAGGTCAGTTTCACCAGCATGGAGTCGAAGTGGGCGCTGATCTCCGAGCCGACGAAGGCGGTGCCGCCGTCCAGCCGGATGCCGGAGCCGCCCGGCGAGCGGTACGCGCTGATGGTGCCGATGTCCGGCCGGAACCCGTTGGCCGGGTCCTCGCTGGTGATCCGGCACTGCAGTGCGGCACCCCGCAGGGAGATCCTGTCCTGGGCGAGACCGAGGTCGGCCAGGGTCTCACCGGCGGCGATGCGCAGTTGCGCCTGGACCAGGTCGACGTCGGTGACCTCCTCGGTCACCGTGTGCTCGACCTGGATGCGCGGGTTCATCTCGATGAAGACGTGGTTGCCTTCCCGGTCGAGCAGGAACTCGACGGTGCCGGCGTTGCGGTAGCCGATGCTGCGCGCGAAGGCGACCGCGTCGGCGCAGATGCGGTCCCGGATCGCGGGGTCGAGGTTGGGTGCCGGGGCCAGTTCGACGACCTTCTGATGGCGCCGCTGTACCGAGCAGTCCCGCTCGAACAGGTGGATGACGTCGCCGTGTCCGTCGGCGAGGATCTGCACCTCGATGTGGCGGGGGTCGACGACGGCCTTCTCCAGGAACACCGTGGCGTCGCCGAAGGCGGACTCGGCCTCGCGGGACGCCGCCTCGATGGCCTCGCGCAGGTGCGCGGGGTCGTCCACCCGCCGCATTCCGCGGCCGCCGCCGCCGGCAACCGCCTTGACGAACAACGGGAAGCCGATCTCCTCCGCGGCCGCCGCCAGCTCGTCCACGTCGGTCGACGGCTGCGACGATCCCAGGACCGGCACACCCGCCGCACGGGCCGCCGCGACCGCGCGCGCCTTGTTGCCGGTCAGTTCCAGCACCCCGACACCGGGACCGATGAACGTGATCCCGGCGTCCTCGCAGGCCCGGGCCAGATCCGGGTTCTCGGACAGGAAGCCGTACCCGGGGTACACGGCGTCCGCCCCGGCCCTGCGCGCCGCGCCCACGATCTCCTCGACCGACAGGTAGGCGCGTACCGGGTGTCCTCTCCGGCCGATCTCGTAGGCCTCGTCGGCCTTGAGACGATGCAGCGAGCCGCGGTCCTCGTACGGAAATACCGCCGCCGTTGCGGCGCCCATTTCATAGGCGGCGCGGAACGCGCGGACGGCGATCTCACCACGGTTCGCGACAAGTACCTTCCGGAACATGCACAGTCCCTTCCTGACGTTCGCGACGTACGCGCCCGACGGGCGCCCTCGTGACTGATGCCCTGTCTACACCCGGACAAGTGCGGCTCGGGTCGAATCGCCACCGGCCGGTCGCTCATCTGCGGGTTCGCGAAGGCCGGGAAGCACGCCCGTGCTCGGCGTAGTGAGCGCCGACGGCACCACCGCCAACGGCTCCTCCCTGATCGACGAGACCGTCCGCGAGGGCGCGAGGCGGGTGCCGGACCCCGCACCGGAGGCCGAAGTCAACACCTGTATGGCCGAGTTGGACGACGAGTGCGACGAGAAGGACCACCGGCTCGTGGTGCGCAACGGCTAACACCAGCCGAGGACGGTCACGACCGCGGCTTTGGCCGTGCCCCCGCTGGAGCAGCTCCTCGGCTCGGCGGCCGGCCTCTCACCGGCGACGGTCACCCGGCTCACCCAGCAGTGGCGGGCCGACCACCAGGTGTTCGGCGAGCGCGACCTGTCCGGCAGCGGCTACGTCCAGGTGTGGGGCGACGGCATCCGCCTGCGCATACGCCTGCGGGAGGCGAAGTCGTGCGTCCTCGTGCTGATGGGCGTGCGCGCGGACGGCGCCAAGGAACTGATCGCCATGAGCGACGTCCACTGCGAAGCCGAAAGGTAGGGTTCCGTGCCGACAGTCAGAGGTCGCGGAAGGGCAGGAGCCGGGGTGGGCGCATCATCGTGGCAGTACATCGAGCCTTATGCCGGAGATGTCGCGGCGGCCCTGGCCACCGTGCGACAGCGCGAGTTCGAAAGGCTCTTCGTCCACGGAACGCACGGGGACGAGCTCCAGCCAGCAGGCCAGTCGTTCACCTCTGTCGACGACCTCGATGCCCTGTGGGAGGACGAGACCTTCGGCAGCGAAGGAACACACACGATCATCGACGTGTGGGAGGAGATCGACGCCGACGCGTACGACGATTCCCACACCGTGCGTCCGCTGTCGGACGAGGAGTCCATCGAGATCCTGGGAACCGCGGAGCCGACCCGAGGGGATTTCGAACGAGCCCAGGAGCGCTACCGTGCGCGGCACCCGGCTTCGGTGGGACTGTGGGACATGCCGCGTTGGTCGGCGTGGTGCAGGCCGTTGAAGGACGCCGATGGGGCGAACACGATGATCGCCTTTTGGGGCAGGTCCGGCGACTGACGGACATGGCTTGATCCACAGATCCTGACTCCTGCTCGCGAAGGAGACGGGACGGGTCATGCGCGGAGCGTCGCATCCCACATCCAGGACGACGAGGACGTCCCGTCGGACTCGACTGGGCGGCTCAGGTCACGGGAACACCGAACCGCCACGCCGACGACCCGCTCAGCCTGCGAACCGGGCCATCCACACCTCGATTTCGTCCGCGGCGCGCGGCAGGCCGGCCGACAGGTTCTCGTGGCCGCTGTCGGTGACGAGCAGGTCGTCCTCGATCCGGACGCCGATGCCGCGCCATTCCTCGGGCACGGTCAGATCGTCCGCCTGGAAGTACAGGCCCGGCTCGACGGTGAGCACCATGCCAGGCTCCAACACGCCGTCGACGTACTCCTCGTTGCGGGCGTTCGCGCAGTCATGGACGTCCAGACCGAGCATGTGGCCGGTTCCGGCCATGGTGAAGCGGCGCTGCAGGCCGAGTTCGTACGCACGGTCGACGGGGCCCTCGATGAAGCCCCACTCGACCAGCCGCGCCGCCAGGTGACGTTGCGACGCCTCGTGGAAGTCGCGGTACGGGGCACCCGGCTTGACCGCCGCCATACCGGCCTCCTGCGCCTCGTACACCGCGTCGTAGATCTCGCGCTGCAGTGGCGTGAAGGTCCCGTTGATCGGAAGCGTGCGGGTGACGTCGGCAGTGTAGAGGGAGTGCGTCTCCACGCCCGCGTCGAGCAGGAGCAGATCGCCCGGGCGCACCGGACCGTCGTTGTCCGTCCAGTGCATGATCGTGGCATGCTCGCCCGCGGCACAGATCGAGCCGTAGCCGACGGCGTTGCCCTCGAGACGTGCCCGACGGAAGAAGGTTCCCTCGATCCACCGCTCGGACGACGCGATCGCCCGGGAAAGCTCCCCGATGACATCGGTGAATCCGCGCACGGTGGAGTCCACAGCCTTGCGGATCTCGGCTGTCTCCCACTCGTCCTTCACGAGGCGGAGATCACTGAGCGCCTCCTCCAGCTCGGCGTCACGCTCCTCATCGGTCGTGACAGCGGCCTCGAGGGACGGGTCGTAACCACGGACGATCCGCGTCGGTGCGCCGGAGGCAGCGGCCAGGTCGTGGGCGGCCGTGCGAACGTCTCGGCAGGGCAGTCCGAGCACGCGCTCCGACTCGGTGAGGGAACGGCGCCGGCCCATCCACAGCTCTGCCGTCGCGCCTGTCCAGAAGTCGTCGTTGTCCCTGCTGTCCCGTGGCAGCTGGTAGCAGTACGCGTCGTGGCCACCGTCCGCGCGGGGTTCGAGCACGAGAGCGCCGTCACGGGCCTGGTCCCCGGTCATGTGCACATAGCCCGAGTACGGCCGGAACGGGTAGCTGTCATCGTTCGAGCGGGCCTTGAGGTTCCCCGAGGGGATCACCAGGCGTTCGCCGGGAAAGCGCTCGGAGAGCGCGGCGCGACGGCGTGCCGCGTACGGAGCCTGCTCGCTGAGCTGCAGACCGTGCCGCTCGGTGTCCGCCCACCCCGTCCGCATCAGGGCGGAGAGCTCCTCGGAGATCCCTAGGTAGAGACCGTTCTTTCGACGTTTCGCCACTTCATACACCTTCTTCTGGGTGGGTTCCTCAGGGGCGAGGGGCAGAGAGGCCCGTACGGACAGGCCGGACTCCGTCCCGATGCAGCCCCAGGCCCGCTCGCTGCCACCGGTCGTCGGCGACTCCCGGACGGTACCTCGCACCGCGCCCACCGGGTGCCGAAGACTGCCAGTGGCACAGATCGGCCATCGGACGATCGAACGGCCTGCCCGGACCCAACGGGAGCCGTCGATAATGCGACACATGGCAAATGCAAAACTCAGCGAGGCTCTTCGGCTTCTGGGGATCGAGCACGAGGCAGGACGGGTCTACATGGCTCTGCTGGACCTGGCGCCCGCTCCGCTGAGCGCGATCGGGGCCGCGGCCGCTTTGGACGGCGCGGAACTCGCCGCGGCGTACGGCGAACTGGTCGACGCAGGCCTGGCCAGTGCCGCCGTGGAGGGCGGGGATGTGGTGGCCCCGGTGCCGCCCGCCGCAGGGCTGGAGATCCTCGGCCGGCACCGGGCGGCCGAGCTCGACGAGTCGCGCATCACCGTCGGGGGCGCGTTCGAGTCGTTCCGGCGGCAGCGGCTCGCCGCGTACAACGACGATCTCGTCGAAGTCGTCACCGGGGAAGCCATCGGTCCCAGGATGCGCCAAGCCTGGGCCAGTGCCCGCGAACAGATCCGGCAGTTCGACTCACCGCCGTACTTCCCCCTTGCCGGCGCCACCGACGATGCGCTGGCCACCCTCGCCCGCGGTGTGACGCAGCGTGTCGTGTACTCCCGGGAGTCGTTGGAGCATCCGGGCCAGCTGGAGGCAGTCATCGAACCGTGCATCGAAGCCGGTGAGCAGGCCAGGGTATTGCCGTCGGTGCCGGTCAAGCTCGTGATCATCGACGAGGCGTACGCACTCGTGTCGTTGTCGATCAAGGAGGCCGATGTGCACAACACCATGCTGGTCGTGCAGCCGTGCGGGCTGCTCTCCGCGCTCGTGGCACTGTTCGAGCAGGCATGGCAGAACGCACTGCCCTTCCATGGCCGCACCGCCCGGCCGGGTGGCCTCCTGCCCGCCGACCGCCGCCTGCTGTGGCTCCTGGCCGGCGGTGCGAGCGACGAGGTCATCGCCCGGGAGATCGGAATCAGCCGCCGCACGCTGTTCCGCCGGGTGCAGATCCTGATGGCCCGGCTGGGTGCCACGAGCCGGTTCCAGATGGCTCTGCAGGCCCAACGTTGCGGATGGCTGTGACGGGAGCACACCCGTCCGCCCCGAAAGGGACGACGCGTCGCCCCTGATCGGTCACGCTTCTCGTCGATGGTGGTTCGGCATCGTGCCGAAGCGTGTCGGCAGACCTCCAAGACAGAGCGGTTGCCTCCGGCGGGGGCGCCCAGGCGGTGATCCTGCGCCCGGCCGTCGCGCACACAGGCTCGCCATCGCAAGCCGATCCCCCACCGGGGTGTACCGCTTTGCGCTCGTCGAACTCCATCGCCCCCGGGGCGCATCATCAAAGGAGGGGAGACCATCGACGAGGAGTGGCGATGAGGTTGTCGTTCCTTGATCCTCTCTACGCGGAGCCGGGCCCGTTCGCCTCCGTGTACCTGGACACCTCCCGAGACGTCGAGCATCCCGAGCGGGCGATCGCGCTGCGCTGGCAGCGGCTGCGCGAGAGTCTCTCCCGTCAGGGATCGGACCGGGCGCTGCTGAACGTACTGGAGGAGGTGGTCGGCGCCGACACAGAGGTGCCGGGTGTGCACGGTCAGGCCATCTTCGCCGCCCACGGCACGCTCGTCCTGGACGGGGAGCTGCCCAGGCCGCCCGAGCACGACTCCGCGCGCTACAGCACCCTGCCGGACGCGATGCCCCTGGTCACCCAGCACGTTCCCGAGATCCCCTACATGGCCGTAGTCGTCCACTACGGCGGCCTTCCGACCGCCGAGACCCACGGCTGGGTGACTCTGGAGGCGGAGACCGGCATCTGGCCCGCGTCCACCGTCACCCCGGGTGAGCGGCTGCACCGCAGGATCGCGGTGGCGACCTGGCACCGCGCCTCCCTCCGGCTCGGCCACCGGCTGGACGAACGGGCGCGGCGCGCCCATGCCGACGCCGTCGTCGTGGGCGGGGACGAGTGGGCGTGCAACGTACTGATTCGCCGCCTGCCGCACACCCTGCGGGACAAGGTCGTGCGCGTGGGCGGACGGACCCCAACCGACACCGGGCGCGCGCTGTTGGAGCCGCAGCTCGACGGCGTCTTCCGCGGCCGCATGGCCGCGCACGACCGGGAACTAGTGGACATCTTCATCGGCCGCCGTGCCCTCAACGGACCCATGGCGGAGGGGCTGGCCGCCACCGTCGCCGCACTCCAGCGCGGCCAGGTCGCGGCACTGCTGCTGAACCGGCCGCCGGGGTCTTCGCTGCGGCTCTGGACGGGCTCCCAGCCCACTCAGCTCGCCCTGACCGAGGCGGAGCTGCTCTCCTTCGGCGTGCGGGCCCCGCGCGAGGAACGTGCCGACGAGGCCCTTGTCCGGGCCCTCGTCGGCACCGGTGCCGAGCTCGTCGTCGTACCGGAGAGCGAGCTGAGGCTGTACGAGGGCGTGGGCGCCCTGCTGCGGTACACCGACCCGGGGACCCCGTCCTGACGCCGGCGCGCTGCGCCTCCCGGATCACGGGGCGCCCCTTGCGCGCGGCCGCCCCGTCCGCCGGGCGCGGAACGTGCCGACCCTGGGCTGGAACTGCAGCGCGGCGGATGGAGCACACGGGCAGGAGCAGGAGCGGCGGGGAGGAGGGCTTCGACTGCACGGGCTGCGTCTGGCCCGAACCGGACCCCACTCACCGGCACCGCAACGAGTACGTACGAACGGCGGCCCGCGGCCTGGTGCAACGCAGGACGGTCACCCCGGCCCGGTTCGTCCGGCTGTACGGCGCCCACGGCTGCGACCAGCGGTGACGCGCTCAGCGCTGATAGGTCCCGACCAGGGTGCCGGAGGCCAGCTCCCTGCCCTTCAGAGCACGGTGCACGTCCTCGGCACCCGGGTGGTCGTGCAGCGGCAGCGGCTCGGACAGGGCGTACAGGCGGAAGAAGTAGCGGTGCGGCCCGTGCCCCGGCGGAGGCATCGGCCCTCCCCAGCCCACGTGGCCGAAGCCGTTGGGCCACGGCAGGCCACCCGGGGGCTTATGGCCCTCCGGCGCCCCGGTGGTCCCCGGATCGATACCGGTCACCAGCCAGTGGAGGAAGGTCGTCCCCGGCGCGTCCGGGTCCTCGCACAGGAGCACCAGCTCCGTGGCCTCGTGGGGCACCCCCGACCAGGTCAGGGGCGGTGAGATGTTCTCACCCTCCCCGCTGTACCGACGGGGGATCACCGTTTTGTCGTCGAACGCGGTGCTGCTGAGTTCAATTCCGCTCATGCGCGCCGCCATACCCGCAACGGCGGCACCGGCACCGGTCCGCACCCCCAGATCCCCCGTTCGGCCGCCCACCCGGGCGGCCGCCGGAAGCGGGGGTGAAGATGGCAGTGTGCCGACAAGGATCCTGCTCGAGAGCCGCCCTGGCGCGGGCAAGACGACGGCCCTCCGTCGGCTGGCCGCGCTGCTGCCCGCCCACGCGGCCACCGGCTTCACCACCGAGGAGATCCGGCAATCCGGCGCCCGCGTCGGATTCGCCCTGGAGACCCTGGCAGGCCGGCGGGAGGTACTCGCCCATGTCGACCTGCCCGGTCCGCCACGGGTGGGGAAATACGGCGTCGACCTGGGCGTCATGGAGCGACTGGCGCTGCCGTCGCTTCGGGCGGCAGCGGCCGAGGGGGCCACAGGGCGGCTGGTCCTCATCGACGAGCTGGGACGCATGGAACTGGCGTGCACGGCGTTCCGGCACGCGGTCGACGCGCTGTTCGTCGCGGAGGTGGACGTCGTCGCCACGGTCCACACGCACCGAGATCCGTTCACCGACGCCCTCAAGCGGCGCGCCGACATCGAGGTCGTCCAGCTCACTCCGGCAAACCGGGACGTCCTGCCGGGGGAGCTCGCGGCCCGACTGCGGCAGCCCCGGCCGCGCGGAAGGACCCCCTCTCACTGATGAGAGACCGGCCCACCTCCGACCTGCCGAAAGCAGAGTCGGGGTGACAGCCACATGGGGGCCCTGTGCGCCGAGTCCTTCGCTCCCACGGAACACACTGTGGGCGTGGCCATGGTTCTCGGGTGGATGCACACAGCGCTTCGCACCGTGCTGTTGCTTCAAGGCCTCAGCGGCAGTCGAGCAGGCCCGCGTTGCGCTTGGCATCGAGTATCCGCCGCACGCTGTCGTTGACCTTGGCCCGGAACGCAGCGTCCTGCCCCATCCGGGTCTGGACGGCCTGTGTCATCGCGGGCACGGTGCTCGGCCGCACCGTGAGGATCATGTCTCCGCCGGCCGCGATGAAGTTCACGGCCCGCTGGGCAGGGCTGAAGGACCGTACCGCGACCGCGTTCCCGAGGTCATCCGAGATGACCACTCCCTTGAAGCCGAATTGGCTGCGCAGCAGATGATCGATGACCGTCGGTGAGAAGGCCGCCAGGTGCTTGGGGTCGATCCTGGTGTAGGTGGCCGACGAGACCATCACGAAAGGTGACCCGGCCCGGATCCCGGCCCGGAACGGCGTGAGGCTGGAACTGCCGACGGTCGTCACCGAGTCCACGACGTTGGCGGTGGTGTCGGTGTTGCCGATCACCTGGCCCAGCCCGGGAAAGTGCTTGATCGAGGTCATCACGCCCGACTGCGCGAAGCCGGCGGCGAAGGCGCCGGTGTGAGAGGTCACGGTGTCCGCGGTATGGCCGTACTCGCGCTGGAAGGAACCGATGGGGATGTTGCGGGTGCCAAGAGCGGCCGGAACCACGTCGGCGACCGGTGCCAGGTTCAGGTTGACCCCGGCAGCCTTGAGCTGCTTGGCCCATCCGGCGGCCTGAGTACGCAGCGTCGCGGTCGGCCAGCTGCCCTGGGTCAGGGCGCTGGGCATGGCCGAGAAGCCGGGGCCGCTGAGCACCTGTACCCGGCCACCCTCCTGATCGGTCGCGACGAGGAGGCCGACCTGCCGGTCGGCGACCCGATCCGCCTGGCCTCGGAAACCGTCGACGAGCTTTCTGGTCGCCGTCGTACCGGCGGTGCTGCGGCCGGTCAGCATCACTGACCCCACATGGTTGTCGCGTAGGGTGCGCAGCTGAGCTTGATCGGGGTGGGCCGCGGAAATTCCCCCCATGAAAAGCTGTCCGACCCGTTGAGCCGTGGTCATGCCGGACAGGTATCGGTCGGTACAGGTGGCGGCAGGTGCCGACGGGGCGGTACTCGCGGTGGCCGGGGCAGCATCGGTGCTGGTACGGCTCGGCAGTGCACTGGCGGCGCCCGGGCCTCGTGTGCCATGGCTGGCAGCGAGGGATCGGGGGGAATCGGCTATTGCCCCGGGGGAGACCGATGCACCGCAGCCTGTGACGGCGAGCGCCAGAGTAACCAGCGGGACCCCGGTGCGCAGGACTGTGCAGCGGCGGCTGGGCCGCTGCCGGACTCGTATTGTCATGCTTCTTCTCCCGGCCTGGACGAGCCGGGGCTACCGCGCGCTGCGCTGCCGCTTCCGTCACGGCGAGCCCGGCTTGCTGCATCCATCACACCGTACGTTATTGGGCATTTGTTCGCCCCTTGGTGGGTGTGAGGAATCCACGGCGGACCGGTGACCGAGTGAGCCGCTGAGGTGTCCGCACGGCAAGAAAAGCAGCCGGCGTCCGGTGCCGCGCCGGTCAGCCCGACTTCGGCGGTTTCTGCGTGTCGAAGGCGAAAAGAGTGTTCTTGGCCGCGGCCACGATCACCGCACGCCCCGCAACGGTCACGCGCGGGCTTGCGCCCTGCTCCCCCGTCAAACCGTCGGCCTGCGGGTCTGTTGTCCACAGAAGTTTGCCGTCGTGCGGCGACAGCGCGACCACCCGGCCGGTGGCCGAGCTGAAATACAGCGCGTCGGCTCCCGCAACGGGACCAGACGCACCCTCCACGCTTGTCTGCCGCGACCACTTCTTCCGGCCGGTCACGGGGTCGAGCGCCGTGACGAAACCGGTCTGCCCGCTCACGTAGACGGTGCCGTCCGCCATGCCGGGCGTCCCCGCGTATGTCCTGGCCAGTCGGGAGTACGTGACCTTCCGCGAGGCCGGGTCGACCCGCGCCACCCCGTCGTAGCCGGCCAGCGCCGTTCCCTCCATGTGTCCCTGAAGGAGTACGAGCCTGCCGTTGGCGACGCCCATCGGCACGGCGGGGCCGTCAACCGCGATGGGCCTGCCCAGTGTCCCCGAGGCGCGGTCGACCGTGTACAGGGTGGGGTGGCGCACCTCCGAGGCATCGACCTCCGCATCCGTCGCGCACATCGCGAAGAGCTGTGGGCCCGCCGGGACGGGAGCGCACTGTGCACCCGTGGGGAACGACCTCGTCCAGGTGACCTCACCGCTGTGCGCGTCCCGGGCCTCGAAGCGGGAGTTGGAAACGTCGACCGTCACGACGGCGGAGCCGACCACAACGGCGTCCTGAGTCCGACCCGTGACGGCCGTCGACTGGGCGCCGGACGGCACGGACCACAGCTCCCGGCCGTTGTTCGCATCGATGGCCACCACCTCGCTGGGAGGGCCCTGCGGGGCATCCTGGGCGGCGAAGCGGTAACCGAGCACCGTGTCGTCGGTGGCGCCCACCAGGTGCATGCCCTGGACGGGGACGCCCGGGCTCTTCGTCGTCCACACCCGCGAGCCGTCCAGGACCCTGATGCGGGTCGCGACAACACCGCCGCCCCCGCAGAACAGCGCGTCGCGGCGCGCGACGCAACGCAGCTCGTCAGGGATGTCCTCGCGACCGCCCTGCACGGTCTTGCGCCACGGCTCGAAGCCGTCCGGAAGTGCGGCACCCGGCGCCGCAACGCTGTTGCCCTTGTCGCCGCCGCTGTTCCCCCCAAAACCGCCCGCCTTCAGTGCGGCGACTCCCCCGCCGATCGCTGCCACCGCGACCGCGGCCGCGAGCACAGGACGCCATCGACGACGCAGACGGCGCCCGATGGGGGTGCCGGTGCTCCCTGTATCGGGCCCGGCCGGGGCGGTGGTCGGGGCAGTCGGCGCCGGGGTGGCGCGCGTCGCGAAGTGATGCTGGGTGATCACGTCGCGGGTGCGGCCCGCGCCACCACCGTTCGCATCGGTCCCACCGAGGTCGGCCGGCAGGTCCCGCAGCAGCAACAGGAGTTCGTCCGCCGAGGGGCGCCCCTTGGGCTCCTTGTCCAGGCACGACTCGACGACCGCGCGCAGAGCCACCGGCACGGCACCCAGCGACGGCTCCTCGTGCACCACCTGATACGCCGTCATGTATGGGCTGTCCGCGTCGAAGGGCCCGTGGCCCGTCGCCGAGTACACCAGCAGCGTCCCCAGGGAGAAGATGTCGGACTGCGGCCCCACACCACGCGGCGCCTGCAACTGCTCCGGGGACATGAAGGGCGGCGTACCGATGACCCGCCCTGTCATCGTCAGCGTCTGCTGGTCCATGGCGCGCGAAATGCCGAAGTCGATGACGCGCGGGCCCTCGGGCGAGAGCACGACGTTCGAGGGCTTCAGGTCACGGTGGACGACCCCCACCCGGTGGATGTCGCGCAGCGCCTCCGCCAGCCCGATGGCGAGCCTCCTCAGCTCCGCTCCGTTCAGCGGGCCCTTCGTGGCGATGCGCTGGGCGAGCGTGTGCCCCTCGATATAGGTCGTCGCCATCCACGGCTGCTCGGCCTCAGGGGCAGCGTCGACCACGGCGGCGGTGAACGCGCCGCTCACCCGCCTTGCCGCCGCCACCTCCTGCCGGAAACGGATGCGGAACTCGTCGTCCCCCGCGAACTGCTGGTGGATCAGTTTGATCGCAACAGGTCGCCCCGAACTCGTACGGGCCAGAAAGACCGTGCCCATGCCACCCGAGCCGAGCCGCGCCTCAAGCGGATAGCCGCCGATCTCGGCTGGATCACCTCCACGCAGCGACACTCTTCCCGACCTCCCGTCCCCCGTGCACCTCTGCCACCACGGGCCTGCTTACCTGTCCTGCACACAAACTAGCCGCAGGGCAGTACGGCAGAGCAAAGCGGGTGACGAACAGGGAGCCCAGGGGCTGCTCCCGTGCCGCACAGGACGAAGCCCCGCCAAGAGCATGGCGGGGCTTCGTCCTGTCGTGGAACACGGCACGGTGCGGCCCATCACCACACGCAGAACCCCGTCGGTACAAGCCGACGCCGCGAACCTCCCCGCCCGCCTCGGCACCTGCCTGGCCCAGGCCACCGACCCTGCCCTCCCCCTCAACGCCCGCGCGGCCCGCGCCTACCGCGACGCCTGCTTCTTCCACCCGTTCGTGAACAGCAACGCACGGCGTGTTCCTGACGTTGACCTACCTGCCGACCCGTGAGGGCACCGTCCTCGACCAGGTCGCCCCCGTTCGGTGTGCGCTCCGCAGGGCGGATGACGCGGAAGGGGCGTTGGGCCTGGCACGGGTGGTCGGCGTGCTCATGCGACGCGTACTGCCACCGGACGGCCGGTCGCCGGTCCCGGATGGCTGAAACAGCCAGGCTGCCGTCGACTCGGCGCTCCGGGTACTGCCCCTGGCCCCGGCCAGGAGCCGTGGTCGGCGGGAGCACCGGAGAGCCGGCCCTCAGAGATCCTCGGCACGCAGTCTCCTCGTCCCGTCCAGACGGGATCGCAGGTGTGCGATCGCCTTCTCCGGCTCGCCCTGGCACACCAGACGTTCGGCCACCGCGATCACACCGCCCGACGTCCCGAAGTGCATGAGGTCTTCGGCAGGGACAACCGGCGGGCAATGTTCGGCGTCGTCCTCCCCGCGGCGGCTGCGCAGCTTGAGAACCTGAGCACGGGCATGGGCGTGTTCGTCGGGGTGACCACCATGCCTGGCGAAATAGTCGTCCAGGTACGCCAGAGCTTCGTCTGCACGGTCGGCCTCGACGAAGACGCGGCAGAGCAGATGGATGATCCAATCGGCGTCCCCGCCGGCGGTCTCCGCCGCCCCGCGCAGTACCTCGATCGCCTCGCAGTGGTAGTCATGGCGCGCGAAGAGTTCAGCCAGTTCGAATGCCGCATGGGGATCCCCCTCGCTGCTGTACTGCTTCAGCAGGGCGACCGCCTCCTCAGTCCGGCCCCGTTCCTCCAGCAGGCCGGCGAGCGCGGGCCGGGCGTACTCCTCCCCGTCCTCGTCGAGGTCGAGCCAGGCACGCAGCTCCGCCTCGCGTCCATACCGGGCCAGAAGAGCGGCAAGTTGCCGAGCGTGCCCGGCGAACACCATGCCGTCGACGCTCACGTATCTCCTGAGCAGTGCTGCCGCCTCGTCGACGCGGCCCTGGCGTTCCAGGAGCGTGGCATGCAGGGGGACGGTGTCCCAGGCGTCCGTCGCCCACGGCTCGAACGGGACCGTCGGACCTACGCCGACGGACGGGATCAGGGCGGCAATCTCCTCGTCACGGCCGTGGCCCGCGGTGAGTTGCACCAGCACCTCGGCAAGGGAACTGTCGGCGGTCCGGGGGCCGAGCAGCGCGACGACCTCGTCGATGTGACCCTGCCGAGCCACCAGGCGCGCAAACTCGCGCACGGCCTCTCGGTGCCCGGTGTCGGCGTGCGGACGCAACAGTTCGGCGGCTTCGTCGAGCCGCTCCCAGTCGGCGAGCAGCCGACCGACGGTGCGGACGGCCGGCCACCATCCGGTGGAGGCGAACGGTTCCAGGAGCGCCAACGCCTCGACCTGCCCGCCGGATCCCCCGTCGGTCGCGGCGGCTTCGGCGAGTTGGCGGGCGCAGAACCAGTCACCGCGAGCCGCGGCGTCGCGGAGAATGCCGTCATGGCCATGTTTGTGGAGAGCCGCAGTGACGGCGGGTGGTATCCAGCCGTCGTAGGTGCGGTGGCGGTGGTCCAGGTCGACTGCGTCCATGATCGCGAACTCTAGGGCGTGTGTCGGAAGTCCCGCCGTCCGCCCGGAGGGTGGGCCCGGCGGCGTCTGGTGCGTGCGATCGCAAGGCGGAGGGTCGTCCTCGTACTGGACGTACTCGGACGACCCCGACAACGCAGCG